>DOWQ01000091.1:0-11736 GCA_003519485.1 Streptomyces sp.
CAGGATCACGAGACACTAGGCTGTTCCGTAACTGCTGGTCACGGTGACGTGCTTGGTCCTTGAGTGGGCACGGCTGGGCATACGAACTGGCTTCGCGGGTGACTTCGTGGCCTTCGTTCACCGACCGCTGGCGTTGTCAGTGGCTCGGGATACGGTGCGGAGTGATGGGCCGGACGGAGATCGTGAGGGACTCGCGGCCATGGGGGATGGGTGGGAAGGTCCCCTGCAGCCGTTGACATTCAACGGGCTGCCGGCGCCCGGGTCGTGTACCGGCTGCTGCGGCAGCGGACCGCTGTCGGCCGGCGTCAGGCGAGCAGGGCGGGGTCGCAGAGCGCGGCACCGGCAGGTACGACGGCCATGGCAACCCCGGAGAGGAGAGGGACGGCTGCTCAGAAGCTGCTGGGCGGCAGCGGAAGCGGCAGTCCGGGCAGGCCGTCGATGCTCTGTGCGATGTGCTCCTTCTTGGTGAAGTACGCACTCAGCGAGGCGTCGTCCTCACGCGCGAAGCGCTTCCCGTGCAGGTCGCGATCTTCGTCGTACGACATGAAGGGAACGCCGTATCCGCAGGTGTCCCGGATCAGTTCGGCCGTCACCACGATGATCGCGCGCAGCCCGTGCGGCGTCGGGTCGATGTCCGGAAAGTGTGCGAGCAGATCCTTGAACCGCGGGTCGTCGCGGAAGACCGAGTCACCCCGGCCGTGCACCCGAACGATGTTGGGCGGCCCCTGGAAGGCGCACCACATCACCGTGATCCGCCCGTTCTCCCGCAGATGGGCGATGGTCTCGGCAGTGCTGCCGGCGAAGTCGAGATACGCGACCCGCTGCTCGTCGAGCACGGCGAAGGAGCCTTTGAGGCCCTTGGGGGAGAGGTTGATCGTGCCGTCGCCCGCCAGCGGGGCGGTCGTGGTGAAGAACATGGGCTGCGCTTCTATGAAGGTGCGCAGCCTGCCGTCGATACGTTCATAAGTCTTTCCCATGTCTAAGGATTATGTACGAAAGTCTTTCGCCTGTCTAACGACTCGGCTCGGCGTCTCGGCCGCTGGGACGGGGGCATCAGGAGTGGCGCCGCCGCAGGAACTGCCCGGCGTCTCCCGTGTTCAGGTTCTCCTTGGTCGTCGATGTGCAGCCGCGGTGTGTCCTTCTCCGGCTCGTCCCTGCGACTGAGGACGATCGTCGGCTGCGGACCCAGGGCTTCGGCGTAGTCGGCTGACGTCCGCTTCCTGACGGATACGCAGGTTGGGCGGGGTCCGATGCAGAACAGGCACGGATGCCCGTGATCATGGAGTTCTCTACGCTCTGTGACCCTGGGAAGTCCGTGCCTGCCGACGCATCATCTCTGGTCCCTCCTGTCTTTGACCAACTCGGTCCCCATCCGAGAGCCGCTCCCCGGGAGATTCCCGACCTGCTGGAACGCCTCGCGCAGGTCCCTGACCCGCGTGATCCCCGCGGAGTGCGGCATCCACTCGTCACGGTGCTGGCCCTGACCGCCTGCGCGGTCCTCGCCGGCGCGAGGTCGCTGCTGGCCGTGAGTGAATGGGTGGCCGACGCCCCGACGGAACTCCTCGAGCGGCTCGGCACTCGCGTCGACTCACTCTTCCCGGAACGCTCCTGGCCTGCGGAATCAACGATCCGCAGGCTGCTGGCGAGAGTCGACGCGGACGTCCTGGACCGCGCGGTCGGCGCCTGGCTCGCGGACCGGCAGGGCCGAAGCGACGGGCTGCGGGGGCTGGCCGTCGACGGGAAGTCGCTGCGGGGTGCGGCCCGAGCCAACGGATGGAGGATCCACCTCCTGGGCGCCTGCGACCACGCCGACGGCCTGGTCCTCGCGCAGATGGACGTCGGTGAGAAGACCAACGAGATCACGCGTTTCCAGCCCCTCCTGGACACGCTGCCCGACCTGTCCGGCATCGTCGTGACCAGCGATGCCATGCACACCCAGTACGACCACGCCACCTATCTGCGCGGGCGGGACGCCCACTACATCGTGATCGTGAAGCGCAACACGAAGAGGCTCCGCAAGCAGTTGAAGTCCCTTCCCCGGAAGCAGATACCGCTCCAGGACCGGACACGCACGACTGGTCACGGACGCTTCGAGATCCGCAGGCTGAAGGTCTGCACGGTCAACAACCTGCTCTTCCCCGGCGCCCGTCAGGCCGTCCAGATCGTCCGGCGCCGTGTCCATCGCACGACGGGGAAGATCAGCCTCAAGACCGTCTACGCGGTCACCAGCCTCGCCGCGGAGCAGGCCCCACCCGCCCAGCTTGCCCAACTGGTCCGCGGACACTGGACGGTCGAGGCCCTGCACCACGTCAGAGATGTCACCTTCACCGAGGACGCCTCCCAGTTGCGGACCGGGAACGCACCCCGGGCGATGGCGACCTGCAGAAACCTTGCGATCGGAGCAATCACGAAGTCAATGGATCGGGATGTCCGGATGATCCTCGTGGACGCGGTTCGAGGAGTCGAGGAGTCGAGAGGTTGGGAGTCAGCAGGAGGCGTCCGGCGTCCGGCCGGAGGACAGGGCGTCGACGAACTGCTCCGCGTCGTGCAGTGAACCGGCGACCGTCTCCCTGTGGTCGGCCCCCTCGTAGACCTGGTATCCGATGGACGGGTGCTTCTCGCACAGGCTGCTGACGAGGTGGTCGGTCGATGGCTTGGACACCAGCGTGTCGTCGGTCCCCTGCGCCACGAGCGTGGGAACGCGCAGCGTCAGGCCGGTGGGCTCCTGGGTCTGGAGATACCGCGTGAGCGGCCCGAGATCGGCGTCCGGGCGGAAGACATCCTCGGGCGGGATCGTCGCGGCGACCTCGCGGATCTTCTCCATGCAGCCGGTTCGAGCGGCGTCGAGAGGGCAGGGGGGAGGCGGGCACCCGGGTCGCGAGCCAGGAGCGCGCCTCGGCGCGGAAGGCGTCCTCCTCCGCGGTGAAGTCGAGGTCCATCAGGAACCGGCCTTTCCGGGGCTCGGGTCCGCCTCGGCGCGCCGGCGCATGGCCTGGATGTCCATGCCGCCGAGTGCGTCGGGGGCGGTCTCGGCGTTGTGCGCGTGCGCGAGGTGGTGGAGTCCGAACACCGAGTCCATTCCGGTGTGCATGCCCTGCAGGTCCTCGGCCTGGTTGACCGCGCGTTTGGTCAGCGCCAGGCCCATCCGGGGCATCTCCGCGATCCGGCCGGCCAGTTCCAGGGTCCGTTCGGTCAGTTCGGCGCGCGGCACGACCCGGTTGACCATGCCGACCTCGTACGCCCGCTGGGCGCTCATCCGGTCGCCGGTGTAGAGGAACTCCTTGGCGATGCGGGGTGGCATGACCCAGGGATGTGCGAAGTACTCGACGCCGGGGATGCCCATGCGTACCACCGGATCGGCGAAGAACGCGTCCTCGGAGGCGACGATGAGATCGCAGACCCAGGCCAGCATCAGCCCGCCCGCGACGCAGGCTCCCTGCACGGAGGCGACCATGGGCTTGGGCAGTTCGCGCCAGCGTCGGCACATGCCCAGATAGACCTCGGACTCACGGGCGAAGCGGCTCTCCGCCCCGGGCTTGTCCGAGTGGTCCCACCACAGTCCGGCCTTGCGGTCGAACGGCAGATGGGCGTCGCGCTCCGGAGTGCCGATGTCGTGCCCGGCGGAGAAGTGCTTCCCCGCTCCGGCGAGGACGACGACCTTGACCTCCGTGTCGTCGGCCGCGCGGTAGAAGGCACGGTCCAGGGCGTACGTCATCGCGGAGTTCTGGGCGTTGCGGTACTCGGGCCGGTGCATGGTCACGGTCGCGACCGGGCCCTGCTTCTCGTAGCGCACCGGTTCGTCGTGGGCTTCGTCGCCGGCTCGGTCATGGGCTGCGGGCATCGCCCCTCCTTCCCTAACAAGTGTTTGGTAGGTTAACCTAACGGCATGAGCAGCGTCGAGGAGTTCCGCACCGAGATCCGCGACTGGTTGCGTGCCGAGCTCACGGGCAGCTTCGCGGAGCTGCGCGGCCGCGGCGGTCCCGGCCGGGAGCACGAGGCCTTCGCCGAACGCCTCGCCTGGGAGCGGCACATGGCGGCGGCGGGCTGGACCTGCGTCGGCTGGCCGGAGGAATACGGCGGACGGGGCGCCACGCTCGAGCAGCAGGTCGCCTTCCACGAGGAGTACGCCCTCGCCGACGCACCCGCCCGGGTGGGCCACATCGGCGAGCAGTTGCTCGGCCCCACCCTCATCGCCCTCGGCACCCCCGAGCAGCGCGACCGCTTCCTGCCGCCGATCGCCGCGGTGGCGGAGCTGTGGTGCCAGGGATACAGCGAGCCGGACGCCGGATCGGACCTGGCGAACGTACGGACCCGGGCCGAACGCGACGGCGACGAGTGGGTGGTCACCGGGCAGAAGACCTGGACCTCGCTCGCCCACGAGTCCGACTGGTGCTTCGTCATCGCCCGCACCGCACCGGGCTCGAACCGCCACCGGGGGCTGTCCTACCTGCTGGTGCCGCTGGACCAGCCCGGCGTCGACATCCGGCCGATCACCCAGCTGACCGGCACCTCCGAATTCAACGAGGTGTTCTTCGACGGTGCCCGCACCGGCGCCGGGCACCTCGTCGGCGCCCCGGGCGACGGCTGGGAGGTGGCCATGGCCACCCTCGGCTTCGAGCGCGGCGTCTCCACCCTCGGCCAGCAGGTCGGCTTCCGTCGCGAGCTGGAAACTCTGATCGAGCTGGCCCGGCACAACGGCGCGGTCGACGACCCGCTGATCCGCGACCGGCTCGCCCGGGCCTGGACCGGACTGGAGATCATCCGCTGCAACGCCCTGCGGATGCTGGAGGGAGCCGCGGCCGGCGCGCCGGGACCCGAGGCTTCCATCGGAAAGATCTTCTGGGCGACCTGGCACCGGGAGCTGGGCGAACTCGCGATGGACGTCTCCGGCGCCGCGGGCATGCTGGCCGCCGGGGAGCCGTACGACCTCGACGACCGGCAGCGGCTGTTCCTCTTCTCCCGCTCCGACACCATCTACGCCGGCTCCAACGAGATCCAGCGCAACATCATCGCCGAGCGCGTGCTCGGCCTGCCGAAGGAGGTCCGCCCATGAGCAACGCTCCTACGGGCAGCCCACCCCCGTACGTGCCCGGTCACCGGCTGCTCGCCGCCGCACCGCCGTCGTCACCGCCGCCGCGGGCGCGGGCATCGGCGGCGCGACCGCCAGGCGGCTACTGCAGGAGGGCGCGAGCGTGGTCCTCTCCGACACCCACGCCCGCCGGCTGAAGGAGGCCGGGGCGGAACTCGCCGAGGAGTTCGGCACCGACCACGTCGCGACACTGACCTGCGACGTCACCGACGAGACCCAGGTCGGCGCGCTGCTCGGCCTGGCCGAGGAGCGCCACGGCCGGCTCGACATCGTCGTCAACAACGCCGGCCTCGGCGGCACCGCCGACCTGGTCGACATGACCGACGAGCAGTGGGACAAGGTCCTCGACATCACGCTCAACGGCACCTTCCGCTGCACCCGCGCCGCGCTGCGCCGCATGAAGGCGGCCGGCGGCGGAGGCGTGATCGTCAACAATGCCTCCGTCATCGGCTGGCGTGCGCAGAAGGGCCAGGCCCACTATGCCGCCGCCAAGGTCGGGGTGATGGCCCTCACCCGCTGCGCGGCCCTGGAGGCCGCCGAGTACGGCGTACGGGTCAACGCCGTCTCGCCCAGCCTGGCGATGCACCCCCACCTGGTGAAGGTCACCTCGCCGGAACTGCTGGCGGAGCTGACCTCGCAGGAGGCCTTCGGCCGCCACGCCGAGCCCTGGGAGATCGCCAACGTCATCGTCTTCCTGGCCAGCGGCTACTCCTCGTACATGACCGGGGAGGTCCTGTCCGTCAGCAGCCGGCACCCGTGAGGCCAGAATGGACAGGTGAACAGCAGTGAGAAGAAGAGCACGATGAGCCCGTCGCCCGAGCGACGCGAGGAACTCCTGGCCACCGCGGCCGAGGTGTTCGCCGCGCAGGGGTACAACGCCACCACCGTCCGGAAGATCGCCGACGCGGCGGGCATGCTCGCGGGCAGCCTCTATTACCACTTCGATTCCAAGGAGTCGATGCTCGACGAGATCCTCTCCACCTTCCTGACCGAGCTGTGGGCGCGGTACGACGCCGTACTCGCGGCCGGCCTCGCCCCCAGGGAGACGATCGAGGCGCTCGTCACCGAGTCCTTCCGGGAGATCGACCGGCATCGTGACGCGGTCGCCATCTACCAGAAGGAGTCCAAGCACCTGGTGCGCCTGGAGCGTTTCCACTACCTCGCCGACTCCCAGCAGAAGTTCGAGAAGGCGTGGCTGGGAACGCTCGAGCGCGGAGTGGCCGCCGAAGTCTTCCGCGCCGATCTCGACGTCCGGCTCACCTACCGCTTCGTGCGCGACACCGTATGGGTCGCCGCGTCCTGGTACCGGCCGGGCGGGCAGCACAGCCCGGAGGAGATCGCCCGCCAGTACCTGTCCATGGTGCTGGAGGGCATCGCCCTCCGCGAATGACCCGACATCGCGGATATCGCAGTCCCGGATACCGCGGACATCCCGAAGGAGCAGCAGCCATGGCCGAGGCCTATATCGTCCAAGCGGTGCGCACCCCGGTCGGCAGGCGGAACGGCGGACTGTCCGCCGTTCACCCCGCCGACCTCGGCGCACATGTGCTGAAGGCACTGATGGAGCGTTCGGGCGCCGACCCGGCCGCCGTCGAGGACGTCGTCTTCGGCTGCCTGGACACCGTCGGCCCGCAGGCCGGTGACATAGCCCGCACCAGCTGGCTGGCCGCCGGGCTGCCGGAAGAGGTGCCGGGAGTGACCGTGGACCGCCAGTGCGGCTCCTCGCAGCAGGCCGTGCACTTCGCCGCCCAGGCGGTGCTGTCGGGCACCAGTGATCTCGTGGTGGCCGGCGGCACACAGAACATGTCGCAGGTGCCGATCGCGTTCGCCAGCCGCCAGGCCGCCGAGCCGCTCGGGCTGACCGAGGGCCCGTACGCGGGTTCCGAGGGCTGGCGTGCCCGCTACGGCGACCAACCGGTCAACCAGTTCCACGGCGCCGAGCTGATCGCCGCGAAGTGGGACATCTCCCGCCGGGACATGGAGGAGTTCGCGCTCCGCTCGCACCAGCGGGCGGCCCGGGCGATCGACGAGGGCCGCTTCGAGCGCGAGCTCGTCGCGTACGGGGAAGTGACCACCGACGAGGGGCCGCGCCGGGAGACCAGCCTGGAGAAGATGGCGAACCTGCAGCCGCTGACCGAGGGCGGCCGGCTGACGGCCGCGGTCGCCTCGCAGGTCTCCGACGGCGCCTCGGCGATGCTGATCGCTTCGGAGCGGGCCGTACGGGAGCACGGGCTGACTCCACGGGCCCGTATCCACCACATCTCGGTGCGCGGCGAGGACCCCATCCGGATGCTCTCCGCGCCGATCCCGGCCACCGCGTACGCGCTGAAGAAGACCGGGATGACGCTCGACGACATCGACCTGGTCGAGATCAACGAGGCGTTCGCATCGGTCGTCCTGGCCTGTCTGAAGGAGACCGGCGCCGACCCTACGAGGGTCAACGTCAACGGCGGGGCCATCGCTCTCGGCCACCCGCTGGGCGCCACCGGCACCAAGCTGATGACCACGCTGCTGCACGAGCTGGAGCGCACCGGCGGCCGCTACGGCCTGCAGACCATGTGCGAGGGCGGNNGGGAGCCGGTCGAGCCCGGTCGGGGACGCTGTTGTCCCGGGAACCGGCCGTGGGCCGCGGCGCCGTAGCGTGCCGCGGCCCACGGCCGGTTGTCGCCCCCTCAGCGGGCGGCGAGGGGAAGGGCGTCGAGTGCGGCGTGTGCCTCGGCCATGACGCGGTCGACGAGCTCGGCGCAGGACGGCAGATCATCGATCAGCCCCGCGACCTGGCCGGAGGCCATCACGCCGAGATCGGTGCGCCCTTCGACCATGGACGCCTTGAGCAGCATCGGCGTGTTGGCGGCCAGCAGCAGCTGGCTCCAGGTGAGCTGTTTGCCGTGCTTCATCGCCAGGCCGTCGCGGACCATCCCGGCCCAGCTCGTACCGGATTCGTGTCGGAAGGCCGCCGCGTGCCGGGCCGCCCGCAGCAGCGAGGCGGCCCGCCCCGAGCGTTCCAGCGCGTCGACCAGCTCGGTGCGCAGCATCCGGTGCGGAAGGCCGTCCACCTTGGTGGTGACGGTGACGTCCTTGACCGTCGCCGCCAGGTACTCGGCCTTGACGGCGTCGGGCACGGTGCTGTCGGAGGTGAGCAGGAAGCGGGTGCCCATGGCGATCCCGGCGGCGCCGTAGGCCAGTGCGGCGACCAGGCCGCGGCCGTCGTGGAAGCCGCCCGCCGCGATCACCGGGATGTCCACCGCGTCCACGACCTGGGGGAGCAGGACGGTGGTGGCGACGTCCCCGGTGTGGCCGCCGCCCTCGCCGCCCTGCACCACCACGGCGTCGGCGCCCCACTCCGCGACCTTCTCCGCGTGCCGTCTGGCGCCGATGGAGGGGATGACCACCACCCCGGCGTCCTTGAGCCGGGCGATCAGCTCCCGGGAGGGCGCGAGCGCGAAGGACGCGACACGCACGCCCTCGTCGATGATGATCCGTATGCGCTCGGCCGCGTCTCCCGCGTCGGCCCGCAGATTGACGCCGAAGGGCGCGTCCGTACGGGATTTGACCTCGCGGACGGCGGAGCGGAGCTGGTCCACGGTCATGGTGGCCGAGGCGAGGATTCCCAGCGCCCCGGCCTCGGCGGCGGCCGTCACCAGGCGCGGGCCGGCCACCCACCCCATGCCGGTCTGCACGATGGGATGCCGGACCCCGGTCAGCGCGGTGAGCCGGGTCGCGATCGTCGCGTCGTTCACGACCGGACCTCCCGGTCGCGCAGCCCGTCCGGGTCGATGACCTCGCGGATCAGCCGCAGTTCCGCGGCGGTGGGCTCGCGGGTGCGGGGCACCTCGTCGGGGACGGTGAGCGCGAAGCCGGTGGCCTCGGTGAGCTGCTCGACCGTGACGCCGGGGTGCAGCGAGCGCAGCCGCATCGTGCGGTCCGGCGTCTCGAAGTCGAATACGCCCAGGTCGCTGATGACGTCCGGGATGCGGTGGTAGCGGGTCGCGGAGGGGCCGGCCGCGGCGGCTCGGTCGTAGCCGACGCCGGAGACCATGTCGACCCGCTCGACGAAGACCCGCTTCGAGTGCCGCGGCACCCAGTAACTCGTCGGGTTGTTGAGGGTGTTGACCGGCGCGCCGCGCACTCCCAGCAGCTGTCGCGCGGGCCGCTCCCAGTCGCCGATGCAGCAGATGTTCTGGTTGCCGTACCGGTCGAGCTGGCTGGCGCCCATCATCACGTGCCGCCGCCCGGTGGCCACCAGCGTCAGGTGGCCGCGGTACGGCAGCCAGCCCTCCACCACTTCGGCCTTGGCACCGATCGCCGGCACGTCGCCGATGAGGAATGCCTCGCCGTCGGTCAGCAGCAGGTCGGGGGAGAAGGTGTGCTTCGCCAGCCGGGCCCCGATCGCCGGGACGGTGCCCATCGGGGCGGCCAGCACCTCGCCCGCGTCCCGCCACGCCTCGGCGCACGCCACCACGCAGTACTCGGCCCGCGTCGCGGTCGTTGCCGCCGTCTTCGCAGGACTTGTGCCGCCGTTCATGCTGCCTCCTCGTGGAAAGCCGCCACGGCGGCCTGGTACGCGTCCTCGTCGCCGGACAGGAACCGTTCGGTGAAGGCCGGCCAGGCCTCCGGATCGCGGGCCGCCCGGACGTAGGCACGCTGGAACGCCTCGTCGCGGTCGTAGTCCGGGGCGCAGGAGGTGAAGTGCGCACCGTGCGGCGTCTCGACGACGCCGTTCACGAACGCGCGCTTGACCAGCAGCGACTGTGGGCCGGTTTCCTTGAGGAAGGCATCGCTGTCCACGATCCGCTCACAGGAGACGTACGCCCGGTCGGCGGCCTCGCAGAAGAGATCGTCGAAGTACGGGTCGGGCCCCAGATACTGGCCGTTGCCGTGCACATCGGCCCGGTTGAGGTGGACCAGCGCCGCGTCGAGCCGCAGCGCCGGAGCCGCGACGAGCTCCTCGCCGTCCTCGTAGGGCGAAGCGACCGTCCGCAACGACGGGTTGACCCGCATGACGTCCGAGGCGAGTCCGGCCCGGACCGGCATGAACGGCAGCCGCTGCGCGGCGGCGGTCAGCCCCCACATGAACATGGCCTCGTCCAGCTCCACCATCTCGAACTCGCCGCGCTGACGGGCCGCTCCGAAGTGCGGCTCGAGCGGTACGGAGTCGAGCGTGGCGAACGCCGCGACCAGTTTGCGGATCTTCCCGGCGGCGGCGAGCAGCCCGACGTCCGGGCCGCCGTACGAGACGACGGTCAGGTCGGTGAGGTCCGAGCGCAGCAGCGCGCGCACCAGGGCCATCGGCTTGCGCCGCGAACCCCAGCCGCCGATGCCGATCGTCATGCCGCTCCGGAGGCGGCCGACCACCTCCTCGGCGGTCATCGTCTTGTCGCTCACGGCTGCTTCCCCTCGGTGGCGGGCTGGTCGGACATGAAGGCGTCGCGGTGTCTGTCGGCGACGCCGCTGAGGTTGGCCTCAAAGGTGAAGCCCTGCTCGAAGCGGTAACTGCGGCGGACGTCCACCGGATCGATGCCGTTGATCGCGGCCTTGGCGAGGCGGATCAGCGAGCCGTCCTTGGCGGCGATCTCCCGCGCCAGCTCCAGGGCCGCGGCCGGCAGTTGCTCGGGCGGGACGACGCGCCAGACGGAGCCGTGCCGGTGCAGCTCCTGCGCAGTGGCGGTGCGCGAGGTGTAGTACAGGGTGCGCATCAGGTGCTGGGGGACGAGCCGGGCCAGGTGTGTGGCCGCGCCGAGCGCCCCCCGGTCCAGTTCGGGCAGGCCGAAGGTGGCGTCGTCGGCGGCGACGACGGCGTCGGCGTTGCCCACCAGCCCGATGCCGCCGCCCAGGCAGAAGCCCTGCACGGCGGCGATCACCGGGACCTCGCAGTCGTAGACGGCGGCGAACGCCTCGTAGCAGCCGCGGTTGGCGCCGATGAGGGCGTCGTGTCCGGCGGTGCGCTGCATCTCCTTGATGTCGACACCGGCGTTGAAGCCGCGGCCCGCGGCGCCGAGCACCACGCAGCGCACCTCCGGGTCGGCCCCGGCGGCGCGCACCGCGGCGGCCAGTTCGTACCAGCCCCGCACGGGCAGGGCGTTGACCGGCGGGAAGTCCACGGTGATGACGGCGATGCCCTCTTCCGGGGCGGAGGTGGAGACACCCATGAGCGATCAGCTACCTTCCAATCAAACATTTGTTAGGTACCGTAGCAGTGGCGCCCGCACCGCGGGAGGTGTTCACCGCCACCGTCGGCGACCGACCGCCTCCCCCGGCGGGCCGGGCGCCTGCCGGGGATCTCGATGCGCTCAACCGAAAGGACGGACTCCCATGACCGGACTGTGCACCGGACGCGTCGCCGTTGTGACCGGAGCGGGCCGCGGGCTGGGCCGCGCGCACGCCCTCGCCTTCGCGGCCGAGGGCGCCAGGGTCGTCGTCAACGACCTGGGTGTCGGCCTCGACGGAACGGGACGGGAAGCGACCGCCGGGCCCGCTCAGCAGGTCGTCGACGAGATCGGGGCGCTCGGCGGCGAGGCCGTCGCCCATGGCGGCGACATCACCACCGCCCACGGCGCGGCCTCGCTCGTCACCACCGCCCTGGAGGCCTTCGGCCGCCTCGACACCCTCGTCAACAACGCCGGATTCCTGCGCGACCGGATGCTCGT
>DOWQ01000091.1:11831-12318 GCA_003519485.1 Streptomyces sp.
CAGGTCAACGCCGTCGCACCCGCCGCCCGCACCCGGATGACCGAGCAGACCTTCGCCGGGACCATGGCCGCCCCCGAGGACGGCGGCTTCGACGCGATGGCACCCGAGAACGTCTCCCCACTCGTCGTCTGGCTCGGCTCGGCCGCCTCGGACGGGGTCACCGGCCGGGTGTTCGAGGCCGAGGCGGGCCGGATCACCGTCATGGAGGGCTGGCGGCCGGGCCCCACTGCCGACAACGGCTCCCGCTGGAGCCCGGCAGCGGCGGGNNGAGACCACCCGCAAGCTGCTCGCCGACTCCGAGGCCCCGCAGCCGGTGTACGGCGCGCGGTGAGCCCCCGGCCGGACCCCTGCGGACCCCGGGCCGGGCCGGCCGCAGCTGCTCGCCATCCGCTCGCACCGCACGGCGGACGGCGAGCTGCTTTCCGCCTTCCGTACGGCTCCGCCCCCGGGATGACGGTCCCACGGAACGGCCGGGCGGGGCGGACCA
>DOWQ01000091.1:12459-12616 GCA_003519485.1 Streptomyces sp.
AGGCGAAGGCCCAGAACAGGTTCGACCTGATGGTCGACAGCGTCCGGCGGGCGAGGCGGATGGCGTCCGCCGCGGCCCGCAGGTCACCCCGTACGAGGGTCAGGTCGCCGGCCTCGATCGCCGCGTCGGTGCCGGTGCCCATCGCCAGCCCGAGGTC
>DOWQ01000091.1:12660-14645 GCA_003519485.1 Streptomyces sp.
TCGGCCACCGCCCTGTTGTCCCCGGTGAGCAGGACCGGGGCCAGGCCCAGCGCCCGCAGCCGCCGCACGGCCTCGGCGCTGGTGTCCTTGACGGCGTCGGCGACCTCGAGGACGGCACGGGCCTCGCCGTCCCAGGCGACCGCGATGGCCGTACGTCCCGCGGCCGCGGCCGCGGACTTGGCGCGGGCCAGCTCCGCCGGCAGCTCCATCGACCATTCGGCGAGGAGCGCGGACCGCCCGACGAGGACGGCGTGTCCGTCGACGATGCCCTGGACGCCGAGCCCGGGGACGTTGGCGAAGTCCTCCGGCACCGGCAGGGCGCCCACGCGCTCGGCCGCACCGGCCGCGACAGCCTGGGCGATCGGGTGCTCGGAGGCGTGCTCCAGCGCCCCGGCGAGCCGCAGCACCTCCGCCTCATCGGTGCCGTCGGCGCTGTGAACGGCCAGCAGGGTCATCTTCCCGGTGGTGACGGTGCCGGTCTTGTCCAGGACGATGGTGTCGACCTTGCGCGTCGTCTCCAGCACCTCCGGGCCCTTGATCAGGATGCCGAGCTGCGCGCCGCGGCCCGTACCGACCATGAGCGCGGTCGGCGTGGCCAGCCCCAGGGCGCACGGGCAGGCGATGATCAGTACGGCGACGGCCGCGGTGAAGGCGGCGGTGAGCCCGGAGCCGTTGCCGAGCCAGAAGCCGAGGGTGCCCAGGGCCAGCGCGATCACGACGGGGACGAAGACGGCGGAGATCCGGTCGGCGAGCCGCTGGGCGGCGGCCTTGCCGTTCTGCGCGTCCTCCACCAGCTTGGCCATCCGGGCCAGCTGGGTGTCGGCGCCGACGCGGCTCGCCACGACGACGAGCCGCCCGCCGGCGTTGAGGGTGGCGCCGGTGACACTGTCGCCGGCCGCCACCTCGACGGGCACGGACTCGCCGGTGAGCATGGAGGCGTCGACGGCCGAACTGCCCTCGGCGACCACGCCGTCGGTGGCGATCTTCTCTCCGGGGCGTACGACGAAGTGGTCGCCCACCGCGAGGTCCTCGGTGCGGATCAGCTCCTCGCGGCCGTCGCGCAGGACGGTCACCTCCTTGGCTCCGAGCTCCAGCAGCGCCTTCAGCGCGGCGCCGGCCTTCCGCTTGGAGCGGGCCTCGAAGTAGCGCCCGGCGAGGATGAAGGCGGTGACACCGGCGGCGGCTTCCAGATAGATGTTCCCGGCGCCGTCGGTGCGGGAGACGGTGAGGTCGAAGCCGTGGGTCATGCCGGGCACCCCGGCGGTGCCGAAGAACAGCGCCCANNCCGGTGGAACGGCCACGCGGCGTAGGTCACGACCGGCGCGGTCAGGGTGAGCGAGAGCCACTGCCAGTACTCGAACTGCCAGGCCGGGACCATGGCCATGGCGATGACGGGGAGGGCCAGCGCCACGGCGGTGAACAGCCGCTGCCGCAGTGGCCGGAGCTCGGCCGCTGCGGCCTCGTCGGCCGTGTCGGCCTCTCCGTTCCCGCCGTCCACGCCGTTCCGGCCGGACGGGTCTCCGGCGCCTCCCGCCCTCCGTACCGGAGCGGGCGGCGCGGCGGTGTAACCGGTGGCTCGCACCGTGGCGATCAGGTCGTCCACGGTCAGGTCGCCGCTGTAGCTGACCTTGGCCTTCTCGGTGGCGTAGTTGACGGTCGCCGCCACGCCGTCCATCCGGTTGAGCTTCTTCTCGATACGGGCGGCGCACGAGGCGCAGGTCATGCCGCCGATGGCGAGTTCGACCTCGCCGGTCTCGGTAACCGTGGTAGTCATCGCTGCTCCTCGAGCTGAGGGAGAAAATATGTGGGAGGGAAGTGAGCGGGTGCGGGGGAGCGGAGCTGGGGCCGGGGGCCGGGTGAGAGCGGCCCCCGGCGGTGCGGACCGGCTCAGGCGCGGCCGGTGACCTCGTAGCCGGCGTCGTCGACGACCTTCGCGATGAGGTCGTCGTCGGGCGGGCCGGCGGAGGCGACGGTGACCCGGCCGC
>DOWQ01000614.1 GCA_003519485.1 Streptomyces sp.
GACCCGGACGCGCTGTTCGCGGACGTGGACGCCGTCGCCGTCGCCCTGCCACCGGCCGTGCAGGCGGGGCTGGCCGCGCGGGCCGCGGAGGCCGGCTGCCATCTGCTGCTGGACAAGCCCGTGGCCACGGCGGTCGTGGACGCCCGCCGGGTGGTGGAGGCGGCCGAGCGCTCGGGAGTGTCGTCGGTCGTCTTCTTCACGCTCCGCTACGACCCGCTTCCCGCAGGCTGGATCGCCGAACAGGCGGCGGCGGGCGGCTGGTGCACCGCTCACGCCGACTGGCTGGCCCCGCTGTTCGGCGACGCCGCCGAGCCGAGCCCCTTCGCCGCCTCCCACTGGCGTCGGGAGAAGGGGGCCCTGTGGGACGTGGGCCCGCACGCCCTGTCCGTACTGCTGCCGGTACTCGGTGATGTCACCGGGCCGGGCGCGGTCAGGGCGGTCCGGGGCCCCGGCGACACGGTCCAGCTGGTGCTGCGGCACGCCGAGGGCGCCACCAGTACGGTCACGCTCAGCCTGACCGCTCCGCCGGCGGCGGCGGGCGCGGGTGCCGAACTCCGGGGTGAGCACGGCGTGACCGCCCTCCCGGAGGGCAGCATCGGCCCGGTGGCGGCGTTCGCCCGCGCGGTCGACGCGCTGCTGGCGTCGGCCGGTACGGGGGCGCCGCACCCTTGCGACGTGCGCTTCGGGCTCCGCGTGACGGAGCTACTCGCCGCGGCGGAGCAGGACCTGGAGGCCGCGGAAGGCCGATGACCGGGCTACGGGGCTGCGAGATGCCGGACCGCCGCCGCCCCGGAGCGGGGGCGACGGCGGCCCGACCGGTACCGCCGTACCGGCTGTCGGACGGCTGTCCGACGGCCGTCCGACGACTNNCGACTATCCGACGCGTTCGATCCGTGCGTTGCGGATGAGGAACTTGCCGGCTTCGCGCACCTCCTCGAATGCCGTGGTGTTCAGCAGGACACAACTGCCGGACGTGGCGGTCACGGAGACAGTTGTCGATTTGTCGTTGTCCAGGTTGGTCACCTTCAGCAGGGTGCCTTCGGGGAACTCGCCGCTGGACGCCGCGGGGGCTCCTCCCTCACCGGAGACGGTGACGGTCGAGCCCTCGCACACCACCTCGCCCTCGGCCTGCCCCTGCCCCTCACCGGGCGGCGCGGCCTCCTCGGGCGGTGCGCCGCCCGCTCCCGCGTCCTCACCGGCACCGGTGTCGTCGCCCGCGCCCGCGTTGCCGGCATCGCCTGTGTCGCCCGCACCGGCGTCACCGCCCGTACAGCCCGCCGCCTCCAGCCGTTGCCGGATGAGGTCGATCACCGCCTCCCGGTTGGCAATACGCGCCGCCGAGTTGGCGTCGGGGTCCGCCTGCTGGGCGGCGATGAACCCCTCGTTGTTGGCGAGCGCCTTCTCGAGCCCCTGGCAGTTCTCCCCGGTCCCGGCCCGGGCCTGCGACTGCCCGGCCGCCCCGGTCTGCCCCGTTCCGGCCTGGCTCGTCGCCGTCGTGGCCAGGGCGATGCCCCCGGCCGCGGCCGCGGCTCCCACGGCCAGTGCGATCTTCTTCTTCCGGCTGACAGTTCTCCTGCGGGACACGCGCCACTCCCGTCGTCGATCGTGAACCACGGTCGAAAGATCCGTGTGCAGAGAAGAACGGAAATCACCGGGCCCTTGCTCAACGGCGACTGTCTGCCCCCTGAAACGGCCTTGACACAAAACGGACTATCAATCCGATTGCCCCATCATGGTCGGCAACCCTGGATTTCGAGATCCTCGACAGCGTCCGGCACTCAGGGCCGGTACAGCGAGGTCAGGCTGGTCACCTGGCCCGCGCCGTCGAAGACCAGGTCGTACCCGATGCCGCTGCAGAGCGTGGGGTCCAGCTGGTTGATCAGGGTGACGAGCTGGACCGGGGAGTACGGGAGCAGCTCGGCGCGGCTGGTGCCGGTGACCTCGCCGCGAACCGGGACCGTCAGCAGTACCTGGCCGTTCTTGGCCATGGGCACCGTGGTGAAGGAACCCGTGCCCGGCGTGATCTCCCAGGTGTCGAACTGGGTGTTGATCTTCTTCTGGGCGGGCCGCACGGACAGGTAGGTGCGTCCGTTGCTGTTCCGGGCATTGTTGATGGTCACGAACTGCTCGGTGCCGGCGAAGGGGGCCGTGCCGGCCGTCGCCGAGGTGTCCTTGGAGTCTGGCGGAGTGGCCGTCTTGCGGGTCGGCGCGGAAGACGGGGCGTGATCGGCGGACTTCTTGCCCCCATCGGGCAGGGCGTCGTCCCTCATGTCGGCCGCCGTGGAGGACGAGGCCGGCTTGGCGGCCGCGGCGGATTCCATGTGATCCGCGGGCTTCTGGCTGCAGCCGGTCAGGACGAGAGTGCTGAGGACGACAACGGTGAGCCGGCCCTTGGCGGAATTACGGCGGGGGAGGTTCATTGTCAACTGCTCCTATTGACCGAGGTGGTTGGGTTACAGACTCTCTACGCCCCACACCGTCCCCCGGGTTGCACCCCGATCAGTCTATTTCTCTTCGAGCTTCACGACCGTGCTGCCCCCGAAACGACAAAGATCCCGACCGATCAAGAAGATCGGCGGGATCTCGTCAACCGCTCCCGAGTGAGCGTGACGGACGTCGTCGATGACCCATGGGGAAGGCCGTTCTACGAGGTCAGAAGCTCACTCGCCGGTCAGCCAGTAGGCTTCCCGAAGCGACTGTATGCGGCCCTCGCCGTCATAATCGACGGCGAACACCCACTGCGGACCGGCCCGCAGCCTTTCCACCAATTCACTTACCCGCGTGTCCCCCGCCTTACCGCCGGCCACATGCTTGACTTCGACCGGAGTTTCCGGTTTCAGGGTCACTTTGTGCACCACTCCGGTGCGAATGACCGCGCTCTTTCCGTCACGAACCTGCGCCACGGTGACCTGAACCGATTTCCCCTCCAGCACCACCGCGTCGTACACGAAACCGAGTTCGCTGGCGTACTCCTCCCCCGGTGCCGGCGTCGGGGTCACGAACAGAGAGGCGCTCGGTGCTGCCGTCGGCATCGCGGCGGACGGTGCCGCCTCCGGTCCGAGCCGGACCACCGACAGGCCCCCCACGGTCAGAGCCGCCGCCATCACCACGCCGCCCGACGTCAGAGCCACTTGTCTGCGGCGCCGACGCTGATTACCGTGCGCCCGGGTCTGCTCCGCGGCCAGTGGTACGGCGAACCGCTGCACCGAGGCGGCAAGACCGGCGAGCCGACCCTCCAGGCCGGTCTCATCAGCCATGCTCCACCTCCGCTGCAGTCCCCGGCAGGTCCCGGTGTACCCGGCTCACGGCCTGTACAGCGACTCCAGCTTGGTGACCTGGCCCTCTCCGTCGAAGCTCAGGTCGAACCCGGCACCTTCGCGGATCCGGGGGTCCAGCCGCGTCAGCAGGGTGACGAACTCGGCCTGCGAGGTCGACACGGGTTCACCGCGCCCGGTCCCCGAGGCGTCGTCGCCGCGAACCGGGACGGTCAGCAGCACCCGGGAGTCCTTCGCCATGGGCACCGTGGTGAAGACCCCCGTTCCGGGGACGATCTTCCAGGTGTCGAACTGGGTGTTCACCTTCTTCTCGGCGGGCCGCACCGACAGCTTGGTCAGTCCGCCCTCGGTTTAGGCCCTGTCGATCGTCACGAACTGCTTGGTACCGGCGAAGGGGCTCTTGTCGGCCGGCGCCTTTGTGTCCTCGGCGGCCGTCTCGTCGGCCGCATCGGGCTCCGCGCCTGTGTCGGCCGGTGCGGTGGCCGTCGCCTCGACGGCGGAGGGAGCTGCGGGGTCCTCGGTCTTCTCGCCGCAGCCGGTCAGGACAAGGACGCCGAAGGCGACAACGGTGAGCGGGCGCAAGGTGGCCCGGCGGCGTGAGGCGTGCATGGTCAACGTTCTCCTGGAAACCGGTGTGGTCGGGTTGCACGGTCTCTACGCCCCACACCGCCCGTCGGGTTGCATCCGGCCAGAACAATTCGTCAACCGGCGCTGAACCCGCTCGACCAGGCCCGGACCTCACTCCACGGTCAGCCAGTACGCTTCCCGCAGCGACTGAATCCGGCCCTCACCGTCGTAGTCGAGGGCGAACACCCACCGCGGCCCGGCCCGCAGCCGGTCCACGACATCTTCCAGCCGCATGTCTCCCGGCTTCCCACCGGCCAGGTGCTCCACCTCGACCGGGGTCACCGCCGCCAGGGTCACCTTGTGCACCACGCCGGTGGGTACGGCCGTCCCCTTCTCGTCACGAAGCTGCTGGACGGTGACCCGAACCCTGTCCCCGCCCAGCACCATCGCGTCGTACACGTAGCCGAGTTCGCTGGCGTACTCCTCACCCGGTGCCGGCGTCGGGGCCACGAACAGGGGAGCCGTCGCAGACGGCTTCGGCTTTGCAGCGGTCGGCGCCGACTCCGGCCCGGGCCGGACCATCGACAGACCCCCCACGACCACAACAGCGGCCAGCAGCACACCGCCCGACGCCTGAGCCGCCCGCTTACGCCGCCGACGCCGATCCCCGCGCGCCCGGATCTGCTCGGCGGCCAGCGGCACGGCAAACCGCCGGCCCTCGGTGGCAAGGCCGGCGAGCCGCTCGTCCAAGCCGGTCTCGTCAAGCACGCTCCACCTCCGAAACCCGGCCCGCCCGCGGACCCAGCTCAGTATCGGCCAGAATCTTCGCCAGCGCAGCCCGTCCCCGGCTCAGCTGCGCCTTGACCGTACCGACGGGAGAGTTGGTCTCTTCGGCGACTTGCTTCACTTCCAGATCACACAGGTGATGGAGCACGATGACCCGCCGCTGCGCCGCGGGGATCTGCTTCAACGCCTCCACCAGCAGTACATGGTGATCGTCCGGCGGCGGCACGTTCGGGGGCGGCCCCTGCCGCTTCGCGAAGGTGAGGGAAGTACGCACCCGCCGCCACCGGCTGACCGCCAGCCGGTAGGCCACGGTACGCACCCACGCCTCGGGCGCACCGTCCTTGTCCAGCACGGCCCGGCGCTCCCAGGCCCGCACGAAGGCTTCCTGGACCACGTCTTGCGCCTCGGCACGGTCACCGATCATGGTGTACAGCTGGCCGATGAGCCGACCCACGCTCCCGGCGTAAAAGGCGTCAAACGCCTGCTCGTCCATCCCCCACCCGGTCTTTGGAGGCCGTACACACGTTCAATCGTGTGAACACTGCCACCCGGCACTCATGTGACGCAAGGAGCAGGTGTGAAGGATACGCAGATCAGACGTGACTCAGCTCATGGCCGCAGCCCCCGGCAACCCCACCACCGCTCCACTCCGGGCTGCTTGCGCCTGTCTCATACCGGTTCCGGCGGACCCCGCTCCGTACGGCGCCGCCTACCCGGACCCCGTAGCGGTGAGGGCGGAGCCGGAGGGGCCGGCCCCCATGCCCGCGGCAGAGCTCACCGTGCCGATCCCCCGGCCCGCGGAAAACGACCACGTGAAGCCGGGCCGCAAGGTGTCCGGCAAGCGGGGGAGGGGACCGCTGTCGGGGCGGCGGGTCCTCGTACTGGGCGGAACGCATCCCGAAGCGTCGGCGGCCCGCAGCCGCGTCGTCGAGTTGGGCGGGGCCGCCGCCGTCAACCTGTCGGCCTCCGTAACCGACGTGATGACGCCCCCCGGAGCCGACAGGGACCGGCGGCTGCGCCGGATCGTCGCCCTCGAATTCCCACTGCGCGACGCCGACTGGCTCAGTGCGCCCATACCCGACACACCCGCGGAGGCGGCCGGCCGCTCGTCGGCCGCCCACGTGTTGCCGCGGGGCGGCGTCGTCGACCTTCCGGTCACGGTGGACGGGTCCCGCTGGTCCATCACCGCGTCCTGGGGGCAGCAGACGTCCTGCGAGGTGGACGTAGTGGCCTTCACCCTGGACGGGGACGAGCAGGTCTCCTGTGACGAGGACTTCATCTTCTACAGCGCACCGGAAAGTCCTGACGGCGCGGTGCGGCTCTCCACCGACGGGCCGACGGAGCAGTCGGTGGCACTGGACCTCGCCGTACTGCCGGCGGCAGCCCGCAAGGCGGTCGTCGCCGCAGCCATCGACGGCGCGGCCACCTTCGGAGAAGTGGGGGCCATCGAGATCAGCGTCGCTCGTGGCAGCAGCGCGAGCCCCGTGGCCCAGGCGACTCTTGACGCTGCCACCACCGAGCGCACCCTGTTGCTCGGCGAGTTCTACCGCCGCGGCGCCTCCTGGCGCTTCCGCGCCGTCGGACAGGGCTACGACCACGGCCTGAACACCTTGGCCGGCGGTTACGGAGTGGGCATCGAAGCCTGACTGACCGTCAGGACACAGCTTTCCACGGTCGGGAACCACGGCATCGAGGTGCAGTGAGCGCTCGGGCCGGATTGTTCGGGTGAGCACCTCCGTGAAGTGTCCGGGGGCCCCGGGCGGTTCACGCAGGATCGTGCGTGAACCGCCCGAGACCTCGCTCAGGGGCCGGCGGGTGGGCCGGCGGGTGGCTCAGCCGGTGGAGCAGGGGGAGCCGTTGAGGGTGAAGGACGACGGTTCGGCGCCGTCGCCGGTCCGGGTGGCCTGGTAGCCGATGGTGACGCTCTCGCCCGCGGCGATCGTGGCGTTGTAGGCGGCGTTCCGGGCGGTGACGGTCCCGCTGTCGGCGCTGTAGACGGCGTTCCAGCCGGAGGTGAGGGTCTGGCCCGGGGGCAGGGTGAAGCCGAGGGACCAGCCGTCGACCGGAGCGGTGCCCGTGTTGGTGATGGTGATGGCCGCGGTCAGGCCGGTGTTCCAGGTCCGGGCCGTGGCCCCGACCCGGCAGTCCGCGGCGCCGGGGTCGGGGTCCGGCTCCGGCTCCGGCTCCGGCTCCGGCTCCGGGCCGGGGTCCGGGTCCGGTCCCGGCGAGGTGCCGGTGCCGTCCAGGCCGAAGAACGCGATGGCCCGGGCCGCCATGCCGCTCGTCGGGAGGCTGTGGCCCGTCCCCTGGACGCTGATGGCCTCGACCGGAGCCCGGTCGCCGGTGCCGCCGTAGCGGGTACGGGCCCAGGAGGGCTGCGGCTGGTCACTGGCGGCGGGGGTGCCGCTCACGCCGAGGACATTGGTCCACTGCTTGATCTCCTCCGCGAGGTTGGGATACCGGAGGACGCTGTCCTCGGTGCCGTGCCACAACTGCACGCGCGGCCGGGTGCCGTTGTGACCCGGGGCGGCGGCGCGCACCAGGTCGCCCCACTGCTGGGGAGTCCTGCTGACGGTGCCGTTGGCGCAGGCGCTGTTCCAGCCGGAGCCGTCGGTGGTCGCGAAACAGCTGTGCGGTACGCCCATGAAGGCCGAGCCGGCTCGGAAGACGTCGGGATAGTTGCCCAGCAGGACATTGGTCATCATGGCGCCGGAGGAGGCGCCGGTGACGTAGGTCCGTTCAGGATCGGCGTCGTTGTGCCGCTGGACGTGATCGACCATCGAGGCGATGCCCACCGGGTCGCTGCCGCCGTCACGCATGAGCGCCTGCGGCGAGGAGACGTCGAAACACGCGCCGTCCCGGGTCGCGGACGGGTAGACGACGATGAAGCCGTACCGGTCGGCGAGGGACGCGAACTCCGTGCCGGAGTGGAAGGCGGGCCCGGAGCCCGTGCAGTAGTGCACCGCGACCAGGACGGCCGGGCGCGCGGTGACGCTGTCGGGCACGTACAGGTGCATCCTGAGGTTGCTCGGGTTGTTCCCGAAGCCCGTCACCTCGGTCAGCGTGGCGGTCGGGGCGGGCGGTGTTCCCGGCACGGCTTGCGACGACGACGCTGCCGCAGCAGTGGGCGGCGGTGCCGCCGCCGCGGCGGGCGGTACGGCGACGAACAGCGCTGCCAGCAGCGGGAGGACGCCTCCCAGCAGCGCGGCGGGCAGCGAACGCGCCGATCGTAAGGGGATCGTGCCGTTCCTGGCGGTCGAGGGACTGTCGGTCATGTCTCCGGCCTTTCTAGACTGCGGTTGTGAAGGGCTTGTTGCTGCGGCTGTCGGCGCTGGACGCGGACGCCGCCACCGCGGTACGCGTGATCGCGCATTTCGAGGCGCTCCTGGGCGGACCCATCGACGCCGTGTCGCTGGTGCGGTCCACCGCGGGGCTGGCCGAGTGCACGGCGGGGCTGGAACTGGCGGACGGCCGTACGGTGCGGTTCGGGCCGGACGGCATCGCCCTGCCCGGTGTGCCCGGACAGGTCTCCGGCGGCGCCGATCTCGGTGCGGCCGGGCGGGTCTGGCTGGAGCGGCGCGGGGCGGCCGGGCCGTTCGACGAGATCGTGCTGGAGTGGATGGGCGTCGCCGCACGGCTGCTGGGCACCCGGCCGCGCACCGCGGAACCCCCGCACGCCGCCGACCCGGCCCTGCTCGAACTGGTGCTCTCCGAGCGCGAGGCCGTGGAGGACCGCGCCCGTGCGCTACGGCTGCTGGGCCTGGCCCCCGAACTCCCGCTGCGCGTGGTGGCGGTGGCCGGCAGACCCGGCGCCGACGCGGGGCTGGAAGCGGT
>DOWQ01000785.1 GCA_003519485.1 Streptomyces sp.
TCGAGGGACAGCCCGGCGGGGGCGGCCGGGAGCAGGGCCGCGGCGGCGTCGGCGGCCGGGGTCTCCTGGGCGGTGCGGCCGCGGTCGGGCGCGGCCGAGGCGTCGGTCATGCCCTCGGAGAGGATGTTGAGCGCCAGCACGGTGATCAGGACGGCGAGGCCGGGGAAGAAGGTGGCCCACCAGCCGCCGGCCAGCATGATCTGCCGCCCGTAGGACAGGACGCTGCCCCAGCTGGGCTCGGGATCCTGCACGCCGGCGCCGATGAACGACAGGCTCGCCTCGAAGATGATGGCCTCCGCCACCAGGACGGTGGCGAAGACGAGCACCGGGGCGGCGCAGTTGATGGCGACGTGGCGCAGCACGATGTAGCCGCGCCGGGCACCGATCACCTTTTCCGCCGCGACGTAGTCCTCGCCGTACTGGGAGAGGACGTTGGCGCGGACGACCCGGGCCAGCGAGGGGACGTAGACGAAGGCGATGGTGGAGATGAGGACGGGGACGCTGGTGCCGAACACGGCGACCAGCACGGCCGCCAGGGCGATCGGCGGGAATGACATGACGACGTCGAGGGTCCGCATGACCGTCTCGTCGCCGAGCTTGCGCGAGGTGGCGGCGAGCGCGCCCAGCACCGCTCCGGCGACGACCGCGAGTCCGGTGGCGCCGAGGCCGATGAGGAGCGAGTAGCGGGATCCGTGCATGACGCGGGCGAACACGTCCCGCCCGGCCCGGTCGGTGCCGAACCAGTGCTCGGCGCCCGGCGGCTGGACGGGGACGCCGGTGGTGAGCGGGTCCTGGGTGAACATCGGGGCGAACACGGCACCGAGGACGATGACGAGCAGCACGCCCAGCGCGACGCGGGAGACCGGCGGGAGCGCCCTGAAGTGCCGGCCCGGCCGGGACAGCTTCGCCACCATGGCCGAAGTGCCTGCAAGGGAGAGGGGCATGTGTCACACCGTCCTGATGCGCGGGTTGACCAGCAGGTAGAGCAGGTCGACGATGACGTTGACGACGAGGAACGCGATGGCGATGGTCAGGACGGTCCCCTGGACGAGTGCGACGTCGCCGCCGGTGACGCCCTCGAGGATCAGCTTGCCCATGCCGGGCAGGTCGAAGATCGCTTCGATGACCACCGCGCCGCTGAGCAGGTAGCCGACCTTGATGCCCAGCACCGTCAGCGGCGTGACCAGCGCGTTGCGCAGCACCGAGCGGATGACCAGGGACTGCGGGAGGCCGCTGCCCTTGGCCGTACGGACGTAGTCGCGGTCCAGCTCGGCGACCATCGAGGTACGGATCAGCCGGGCGAGCGAGGCGGCCACGGGGACGGCCAGGGAGATCGCCGGCAGCGCCATGGTGTGCAGCCAGCCGGTGACGGAGTCCGCGGGGTTGGTGTACCCGCCGGCCGGGAAGAGCGGGGTGGTCAGCGCGAACTGCTGGATGAGCAGGACACCGAGCCAGAACGAGGGGATCGCCACCCCCGCCATGGAGAGCACGCGGAAGACCTGGTCGGGCCAGCGGTCGCGGTACAGAGCGCCGAGGACGCCGGCCACGACCGCGATGAGCACGGCCAGGACCAGGCCGAGGACCGTCAGTTGCAGCGTGAGCGGGAAAGCGGCGACGATGCGGTCGGCGACCGGCTGGCTCGGCGGTACGGTCACGCCGAGGTCGAAGTGCACGAGCTGCTGCAGGAAGTGCGCGTAGCGCATGGGCAGCGGGTCGTCCAGGCCGTGGGCCGCGGCGAAGGCGGCGCGTGCCTCCGCCGAGGCGCTCTCCCCCAGCGCGTTGTACGCCGGGTCGGTCGGAGAGAACTGCATCACCACGAACACCAGCAGCGCGATGCCGAGGATCATCACCGGCATCATCGCGACGCGGCGCAACGCGAGCCGGAGGAAAGCAACCATCGTGAGGGATTCCTAGCAGTTGGTGGAGAGGTCCGGACCGGCCGCGGGGAGTGCTGCGCGGCATCGGCCGCCGGGGCGGCCCCCCGTGTCGGCGAGGGGTCTCGCGGCAGCGACGGGGGGCGGCCCGGGCCCGGGGAGAGGGCACTCGGGACGCGGCCGGCCCGGTCCGGTCAGGCGCGGCCGACGTCCAGGAAGGAGACGCCGGTCGTGGGCAGTGGGCGGAAACCGCTGAGCGCCTTGTCGTCCCACGCGGTCGGGAGCTTGCGGTGCAGGATCGGGTAGAGCGGGACCTCTTCGGCCAGCAGGTCGGTCACCTGCCCCCACAGCTCCTTGCGCCGGGCCGAGTCGGCCTGCTTCGCGGCCTTGTCGAGGAGGGAGACGACCTTCTTGTACTCCGCCGACTTGCCCCAGCCGTACCGCTTCTCCGGCCAGAAGCCCGCGTAGAACCAGCGCAGCAGCAGGTCGACGTCGTTGCCGAAGACGGAAGGGTCGCCCGGTGCGACGAGCACCTCGAACTCACCCTGGTCGACCTTCGCGTACTGGGCCGCGGACTGGGCGATACTGAGCTTCGTACGGACCCCTACGGCCTCGAAGCTCTCCTTGATGAGGGGGGCGACGTCCTTGACCCAACCCGTGTCGGTGGTGAGAACCGTGATCGACAGTTTCCCGGCGCCGGCCTCGGACAGCAGCTTCCTGGCCTTGTCCGGGTCGTGGCTGTAGCCGGTGGAGGCCTTGTGGTGGTCGGGATGCGTGGATTGGAGATAGCCGGTGGCCGCGGCGGCGTTGCCGACCATCGCCGTCGAGATGATCTTCTCGGTGTCCAGCGCGTGGTGCAGGGCCTGGCGCACCCGCTTGTCGTCGAACGGCTTCACGGCGCAGTTGAACATCAGGAACAACAGCCCGAAGGACTGCACCGATTCGACCTTGGCCTTGCTCTCGAGCCGGGAGACGTCGATGTAGGGCACGTCCTCGATGACCTGGACGCGGCCGGACTCCATGGCGCTGACGCGGGCCGACGGGTCGGCGATGAGGCGCCACACCATCTTCTTCGCCTTGGCAGGGTGCGCGCCGTTGTACTTGTCGTGGGCCTCGAAGACGATCTTGTTCTCGCGGGTGGCCTGGACGATCTTGTACGGGCCCGAGCCGACCGGCTTGGCGTCGAACGCCTTGATGTCGGCTTCCACGATCTTCTTCGGGACGACCCTGGCCACCGATATCCGGGAACCGAACAGCGCGAAGGGGTACTTCAGCTTGAACTCGACGGTGCCCTTGTCGACCGCCTTCACGGTGTCGATGAAGGGGAGGAACTGCGCCATCAGCGACACGTTCTCGGGATCGAGGATGCGCTCGAAGCTGAAGACCACGTCGTCGGCGGTGACCGGCGATCCGTCGTGGAAGGTGGCGCCCTCGCGCAGCGTGGCGCGGTAGGTGGTGGCGTTGATCTTCTTCGGCAGCTCGGTGGCGAGCGCCGGGCGCGCCTCGAGGGTCGCCGGGTCGAGGTCGACCAGGCCCTCGAAGACGTGCAGGTTCGCCGCCAGGGGCGTGGCGCCCGAGGTGATCATCGGGTCGAAGCCGGTGGAGAGCGGGTAGGAGATGCCGGCCTCGATGGTTCCGTCGCCCGAGCCCTTCTCGGCACCCCCCTCGGTGGTCGAGGACGGACCACCGCAGGCGGACAGTCCGGCGGTGAGCGCGGCGGCAGCGCCGATCGCGCCTGTACAACGCAAGAACATGCGGCGCTCGACGCCGATGGGTGTCCGGTTCGACACGTGTCCTCCATGGGGGACGGGCTTANNCTGATAGCGTGTGAACGTAGCCGGGCAATGGAACGGGGTCAAGGGGTGGTGAGTGCGCGCATGACCGAAGTCCGCGTCGGCAGGTCGCTGCTACGACAAGAGGTATCCGAAAGCATCAAGCGCTACATACTGGAGAACAAGCTCCGGCCGGGCGACCCGTTGCCCACCGAGAGCGACTTGTGCGCCACCCTGGGGGCGAGCCGCTCCAGCGTCCGCGAGGCGGTCAAGACGCTCAACGCGCTCGACATCGTGGAGGTCCGGCACGGCCACGGTACCTACGTCGGCCGGCTGAGCCTGTCGGCGCTCGTCGAAAGCCTGACCTTCCGCGGCCTGCTCAGCTCCGGCGACGACTTCCGGGTGCTGTCCGACCTCGTCGACGTGCGCGAGCTCTTCGAGCGCGGCATGGCGGACCGGATCATCTCGCAGCTCGACTCCGGACACCTGGACACGCTGGACGCCCTGGTGGACCGGATGCCCGCGCAGGGCACCGGCGACGGGGACGGCTTCGTCGAGGTCGACCGCGCCTTCCACGCGCTGCTGGTCGAGCCGCTGGGGAACGAGCTGATCGGCCAGCTCTCCATGGCCTTCTGGGACGTCTACACCATCGTCGCGCCCCACCTCAAGGTGATCACTTTCCAGGACGAGGTGGACACCGTGACCGCCCACCGGAACATCGTGAAGGCCGTCCGGGAAGGCCGCACCGAGGACTTCGTCAAGGCCGTCGCGGAGCACTACGCCCCGGTGCGCCGCCGTATCGCCGAAGCCCGGCTCCGCATCGAACCGGGGGCCTGACCACTCTCACCGGCCGCGAAACGTGACCCCTGACGGCCCCGGTCCCGGCCCCCGGCCGCGCCTCCGGCGCCGCTCGACGTCCCTTCTGCAACGCCCCTCTACAGCGCCCATCGGGCCGTCTCCACCGACCACGTCGGCGGAGACGGCCCGGCCTTTGTCACCCGCCCGTCCCCCCGGACGGGAGACGGGTGGCAGGAGCCACGGGGGTGCCGCCGCCCAGGGCCGAGGCCTGGCCGGCCTCGACCACCGCGACCGCCGCGTGGATGTCCGCCGCCGTCACCAGCGGAGTACGGCCGTACCGGATGTCGTCGCAAAACTCGGTGAACAGGCGGCGCAGCGCGGTCTGTCCGGCGGGCCCGCCGACCTGGCGCGAGCTGCTCCCGCCCGCTGCCCCGCGTACGGTGACCAGCGGCGCGTCCTCGTCCGCGAGCACATGGCCGTGCGAGCCGAGCACGCGGATGCTGGAGGAGACCGGGCCCGGGCCCGTCCCGGCGGGCACCCGGGCCACGGTGACGGTCGCGACCACGCCGTTCTGCAGCCGGAGCGAGAGAACCGCCGCGTCCTCCACCCCGTACGCTCCGTGCGGACCGCCGAAGAGCGGCGCGTGCGGTGCGGCGCTGCTGAAGGCGACGACCTCCTCCACCTCCAGACCGGTCAAGTGCCGGATCGCCAGCACCGGGTACCAGCCGAAGTTCACCAGTTCGCCGCCGCCGGACAGGGCCGGGTCGCAGACCAGCTCCGGGCGTTCGACGGTGCTGCCGTCGAGCCCGCCGGCCGCGAGCCACTCCACATCGACAGCGAGGGGCAGGCCGATCGCGCCGGAGTCCACGGTCCGCCGCGCGCGCTCGAGCTGCGGGGAGTGGAGGCGGTGCACGGCGGACAACAGCCCGGCGGAGCGGTCGGCCGCCTCCCACAGCCGCTGCGCGTCATGGGAGTTGGTCGCGGCGGGCTTGTCGACGAGCACGTGGCGGCCCGCTTCGAGAGCTGCCACCGCGAGGTCGGCGTGGCGCTCGGGCTCGCTGCACACCAGGGCGATGTCGCAGCCGGCGACGCCGGCCTCCAGGCCGAGCAGCGGCAGGCCCGCCGCCTCCGCCAGCGCGGCGGTGTCCGCCGCGTAGGGGCTCCCCTCGGTGTCGGCGCAGCCGATGACCTCGATGCCCGGCAGGGAACGCAGCAGCGGCACATAGTCACGGGCGTGCCGGACCCCGGACGCGATGAGAACGCGCATCTCAGCAGACCTCCTCGACGTCGACGGGGCGCCCTTCGTCGGCGCTGCGCTGGGCGGCGAGCGCCGCGGCGAGCGCCGCCCGCACCTGCCGGTGCGTGGTCAACGGCCGGGCGGAACCGTCGAGTACGTCCCGCAGATGCCGGGTCTGCTCGGTCATCGCCCCCTCGATGGAGGCCGGAGCGACCGGCGCCGCCGACTGCACCCGCGGTTCGTCTTCACTGCTGTGGTGCACGGTGCCTTCCGTTCCGGCGAGCATCAGGCGGCGCAGCATGGCGCCGCGCTGGGCGAGGGCGTAGCAGAGTTCGATCGTCGCCAGGGCGCCCCGCGCGAAGCGTACGAGGATCTGGAAGCTGTCCGGGGTCGGCATCCCGGGTGCCCAGGTGCGGCAGGGGCGGGCGAAGACCCGGACCGGTTCGTCGTCCATCAGCCAGGTGAGCAGGTCGAGGGCGTGCACGCCGTTGTGGGCGACATGGCCGCCGGACCGGGCCTCGTCCAACTGCCAGGCGCGCCAACCACCGGGCCAGACGTGGCCCGTGTACCAGGTGAGGTGCGCCAGCCGCGGAGTGCCGACGGCGCCGTCCGCGACCGCCCGGGCGATCTCGAGGTGCACCGGCTGGAAGCGGGCGGTCTGGGCGACGAGCAGCGGCCGGCCGGCGGTCTCCGCGGCGGCCAGGATCCGGTCGGTGTCGGCCACCCGGAGGGCGGCGGGCTTCTCCAGCAGTACGGCCTTGCCCGCCTCGAAGGCGGCGACGGCGAGTTCGGCGTGCGAGTCGGGCGAGGTGCAGACCGCGGTGACGTCGACGCCGTCGGACCAGGCGGTGGCCGGGTCGGTGGACCACGTGGCACCGTCCGCGAGCCGGGCCAGCGCGGCGGCCCGCTGGGGATGCCGGTCGACGACATGCGCCAGCCGGATCCCGGGGACGCCCGCGATCGCCGCGACGTGTTCACGGGCGATGGCGCCGGCGCCGATCAGGGCGAGGCGGTGGTTCGCCGTCCGGACCCGGGCCACGCGCGGCCCGGCCGTTCCGGAAGCCGGGTCGGATGTCACCTGGAGCTCCTTCCGTTCGTGGTCCACCGGGGCAGTGCCCTCCATTGAACAACAAGACATCAGACATCTTATCTATCGGTTGCATGGGTGCGCCGGGCGGCCCGGACCCTCGGTGAGGGCACCGGACCGCCCGGCGTCAGTGCTTGCGGGTCGGTGTCAGTTGCCGCCGTGGACGGCGACCCGGGCCAGGTGGCCGCCGTAGTGCCACTGCGGGCCGCCGTCGTCGACGTTGCGGCCGGCCCACAGGCCGTCGAGGCCGGAGACGTGCCCGAAGAACCCGGGGGACGCCGTGCCGGCGACCCGCGCCCCGTCGACGTACAGTGCCGTTCCCCTATCGGTCACCGCGACGGACACCGTGTGCTCCTCGCCGTCCGCGACCGGCAGCGTGCCGTCGAGCCGGGCCCGGTAGGCGCCGCCCTCCCGTACCTCGAAGTGCGGGACGCCGCGGTTCAGGGAGAGGGTCACGTTGGTGGAGGGTGCGGCGGTGTCCGAGGCCGAGAGCAGGGTGCCGGCCGCCGGCGTCCTGTCCGTACGCAGCCGGACGCTGATCACACCGCGGTTCAGCGGGGCGACGGCCGGGAGGTGGTCGGTGAGGTCGGCGAAGTCGTCCGTGCCGTCCAGGTTCCGGGCCACCGGCTCGTCCAGCGCCGGCTCGCCGGCGACCGCCAGCAGCGAGACGGGGGTGCTCCGGTCCGTCGCGCCCGCCCGCAGCCGGGCCGTGAACTCGTACTCGCCGGTGGTGATGCCCGCCGGGGGCGTGACGGGGAAGCGGACGGTGGTGCTCTCCCCCGCGTCCAGGGCCGGGACGGGGAGGGGTCCGCCGGCGCCGGTCCAGCCCTTCGGGAGACCGAGGGAGACGGTGCCAGGGACGGCCGCCGCGTGACCGTGGTTGGTCACCTTCACCTCGGCGGTGCCCTCCTCGCCGGCGGTCAGCGACTCGGGGGTGGTGGTGTGCGCGGACAGCTTCGGGGACTCAGCGCCGGCCGGGCAGTCCGCCCCGAGCCAGGCGTCGTTGAACCGGGCGAAGGTGATCTTGTTGTACGGACCGCTCTCGTAGAGTAGTCCGAAGGTTCCGTCCTTCAGCCGGGACAGGGTGGAATAGGCCGAGCCGCCCGGCTCGACGACCTTGGAGATCGGCCAGGTCCGCCCGTCGTTGCACGACATCCGCACCGTCATGTTGTGCCGGGTCGTCGTGCTCGCCGTGTTGCTGAAGAGGAGCCAGTGCTCCTGCGGGCTGCCCGGCTCGGCCGCCTGGTCGTAGCGCAGGATCGACGCGTTGTTGGTCGGGTCGATCAGCTCGTCGTCGGGCTCGGGCTTGCTGTAGGTGACCCCGCCGTCCTCCGAGTAGGCCACCAGACGAGTCTTCGCGCTGCTGGTGCGGCTGTTGAGCATCACCCGGCCGTCGGCCAGCTCCACCGTCTTGTTCTCGTCCATCAACGGCCCGACCGGCTCGCCCATTTTCCAGCTGCCGCCGTGGTCGTCGCTGTACGCGCTCGCCGCCCAGATCGATCCGTCCGACTTCCGGAAGGCGTACTGCTGCACCAGGCGGCCGGTGGAGAGCTGGATGCCCGTGCCGGACGAGGCGAACATGCCGAGCCAGGACGGGTCCTTGATGTCCTCGGTGATCCGCCGGGTGCGCCAGATCTTGCCGCCGTCGTCGGAGTAGCTGTAGTCGGCGTGCAGGGTGCTGGTGCTGTCGTTGCCGTTGCCCGGGCCGGAGTTGAAGAAGCCGATGCCCTTCGGACCGTAGGCGTGGAACAGGAAGATGCGCCCGGTCTTCCGGTCGACGATCACACTCGGGTCGCCGGCGCCGACGCCGTCGTCGTAGTCCGCGACGACCTGGGGACCGGTCCAGGTCCGGCCGTTGTCGGTGCTGCGGCGGACGAGCAGATCGAGATTGCCGGGCAGGTCGCCGGAACTGTCGTTCCGGCGGTCGTACGCGGCGATCAGCGTGCCGTCGGCCAGCACGTCGAGGGCCGGGATGCGGTACGTGTGCGCGCCCTCGCCCGACCTCGCGAGGTCGGTCGTCTCGAACAGCGGCTCGGCGGAGCCGCGTTCCGCCGCCTTCCCCGGGACGGAAGCCTGCTCTCCCTCTCGCTCGGCGGCGGCCACCGGCGCCAGGCCGCCGACCAGGACGGAGCCGGCTACGAACATCGCGGCCAGCGTGAACGAACGTGCGGTTCTCACCGATACCTCCACTGTGGGTGTGTGGCATCGGACATCAGACATCAGACATCGGACAATTTAAGGGCCGCGCTGTCCGGCGTCAACGCCCGCGCAACCGCTTCGCAACGCCGATCCGGTCAGCCGTCACCACAGCACGTTTCGGCGGCGCGCTGAGGCTGCGGATGCGGCTGCGCGGACACACCCCTTCGCGTGCTCCGACCGACCACCCGACCTGTGACAAGGTGCTGCCCACACCTCGGAGCGCCGGCTGCCGCGACCGGGCGCACCACCTCGGACCGAAAGGCCGCCAGATGCGTGCACTGAGCATCCCCGGAGCTTGGATCAACGAACCGCAGGTCCACCCGGACCACCGCGGCAGCTTCCACGAGTGGTACCACGCGGACCTGCTCCACCGCCACACCGACCGGGGCCTGTCAGTCGCCCAGGCCAACTGCTCGGTATCGCGGCGCGGGGTGCTGCGCGGCGTGCACTTCGCCGATGTACCACCGGGTCAGGCGAAGCTCGTCACCTGTGTGCGGGGAGCGGTCCTGGACGTGGTCGTGGACCTCCGGCTGGGTTCGCCGACGTACCGCCGCTGGACCGCGGAACGGCTCGACGACAAGGCCCGGCGCTCCCTCTATGTCGCCGAGGGTCTCGGGCACGCCTTCATGGCGTTGTCCGACGACGCGACCGTGGTGTACTTGTGTTCCGAGGGTTACGCGCCGGGGCGCGAGCACGGCATCCACCCGCTCGACCCGGAGCTGGGGATCGCCTGGCCCGCCGGACTGGAGCCGGTACTGTCCGACAAGGACGCGGCCGCGCCCTCGCTCGCCGAGGCCGAACAGGCGGGCCTGCTGCCGTCCTTCGAGCAGTGCCCCGCGGGGTACGGGGCGGGCTGACCGCGGGGCCGCACCGAACCCGCGGGCAGCGAGGGGACGGTCACCGCCGCTCGGCCGCGAGGAGGCCGGGGAAGGCCGCCGCCAGTGCGGGCCGCCATCCCCGGATCGGTTCCAGGCCGACGGCGCGCCAGCCCTCGTGTGCCAGCACGCTGTACGCCGGCCGGGCTGCCGGGCGGGCGAGGGCACCGCTGCCGGTGGGCCGGACCCGGCCGGGGTCGGCACCCAGCAGCCGGAAGACCTCGCAGGCGAGCCCGTACCAGGTCGTCTCCCCGCCGCTGCTGCCGTGGTAGACACCCGCCGGAGCGCGGCCGCACACAGCGGCCAGGCCCAGCCGCACGAGCAGGTCGGCGAGGTCGGCGGTCCAGGTCGGCTGACCCCACTGGTCGTCGACCACGTCCACCCGTTCGCCCGCCCACCCCAGGCGGATCATGGTGCGGACGAAGTTCGGGCCCCCTTCACCGTAGAGCCAGGCGGTACGCACGACATATCCGGTGTGCGGCAGCGCCGCCAGCACCGCCCGCTCCCCGGCCAGTTTGGTACGGCCGTACGCGGTGCGGGGCCCGGGGCTGTCGTCCTCGGCACGGGGGCGCCTCCGGTCACCGGAGAAGACGTAGTCGGTGGACAGGTGCAGGAGCCGGGCGCCGGTCTCCGCGCACGCCGCCGCGAGATGACCGGGCCCCTCCCCGTTGACCCGGGCGGCTGCCGCTTCCTGAGACTCGGCGTCGTCCACGGCGGTCCAGGCCGCACAGTTCACCACCACATGGGGCAGATGTCTCCGCACGGCGGCGCGGGCCGCGCAGGGGTCGGCGATGTCGAGGTCGCGCCGGGTCAGTGCGGTGACCGCCGCACCCTCCAGCGCGGCGAGCCGGGCGGACACCTCCCGTCCGAGCATGCCGCCGGCTCCGGTGACCAGCCAGGTGCCGGTCATCCCCGTTCCCACCGGTCCGGGCGGTCCCGGTACCAGGCCACCGTCTCGGCGAGGCCGGCCGCGAAATCCTTGCGCGGACGGTACCCCAGCTCCCGGCTGATTTTGCTGAAGTCCAAGGAGTACCGCAGGTCGTGGCCCTTCCGGTCCGCCACCTGCTCGACCCGGTCCCAGCCGGCTCCACAGGCGTCCAGGATCATGCCGGTCAGCTCCCGGTTGGTCAGCTCGGTGCCGCCGCCGATGTTGTAGGTCGCCCCCGGCCGGCCGCCGTTGCGTACGAGCTCGACGCCGCGGACGTGGTCGTCGATGTGCAGCCACTCGCGGACGTGCAGCCCGTCGCCGTACAGCGGGACCTTCTCCCCGCGCAGCAGCCGGGTGACGAAGTGCGGGATGAGCTTCTCCGGAAACTGGTGGGGGCCGTAGTTGTTCGAGCAGCGGGTGACTCTGACATCCAGGCCATGGGTGCGATGGTGGGCGAGCGCGATGAGGTCGGCGGAGGCCTTGGAGGCGGCGTAGGCGGAGCCGGGCAGCAGGGGTGCGGTCTCGGAGGAGGAGCCGGTGGTGACGGAGCCGTAGACCTCGTCCGTGGAGATCTGGACGAAGGTCTCCACGGACGCCCGGAGGGCGGCGTCCAGCAGCGTCTGGGTGCCGAGGACGTTGGTCCGCACGAACTCCGCAGCACCGGTGATGGACCGGTCGACATGGGATTCGGCGGCGAAGTTGACGACGCAGCGGTGTCCGGCCATCACCTCCGCCACCAGCTCCGCGTCGCAGATGTCGCCGGTGACAACGGTGCATGCGGGGTGGTCCCGCACGGCGGCGAGGTTGGCGGCGTTGCCGGCGTAGGTGAACTTGTCCAGCACCGTGACGCGTGGCGTACCGGCCGGACCGACCGCGGGGCGGCCGCCTGCGCCGAGCAGGGTGCGTACATAGTGCGAGCCAATGAAGCCCGCCGCTCCGGTCACGAGGATGGAATCGGCTGTCATGAGCAAATCGTCACCTTGCTGTGGTCACCGAGGACGAGCCGGTGCGCGCGTGGCACCGTCCCCGCCGGGGTGATCTCGGCGCTGCGGCCGATGAGCGACGCCTCGATCCGCCGGACCCCGGAGATGGTCGCCCCGCGGAGCACGATCGAGAACGCGATCTCACTTCTCTCGATCCGGCAGTCCTCGGCCACGGCGGTGGACGGGCCGATGTAGGAGTCGGTGACGAGCGTGCCGCGGCCGATGATCGCCGGTCCGACGATTCGGGACCGCCGGACGCGGGCTCCCGCGGCGACCGAAACGCGGCCGATGATCTCGCTGCCGCTGTCGACGGAGCCCTCGGCGCACGCCTCGACGTTCTCCAGCACAGCCCGGTTGACCTCTAACATGTCGGCGACGTTCCCCGTGTCCTTCCAGTAGCCGGTGATGACCGTGGTGCGTACGTCCTTGCCCCGGTCCATCAGCCACTGCAGGGCGTGGGTGATCTCCAGCTCACCGCGCCGGGACGGCTTGACGGCCCGTACGGCGGCATGCACTTCGCGGGTGAACAGGTAGACCCCGACCAGCGCCATGTCGCTCTTGGGCCGGGCCGGTTTCTCCTCCAGGCCGATGAGCCGGCCGTGGCCGTCCAGCTCGGCGACCCCGAACGCGGCCGGATCGGCCACGGCGGTGAGGAGGATCTGCGCGTCGGGCCGTTGTTCACGGAAGGTACTGACGAGGTCGGTGATGCCGCCGATGATGAAATTGTCGCCCAGGTACATCACGAAATCGTCGTCGCCGAGATAGTCCCGGGCGACGAGCACGGCATGGGCGAGACCGAGCGGGGCGTGCTGGGGGATGTAGGTGACGTCGAGCCCGAAGGCGGAGCCGTCACCTACGGCGCGCCTGATCTCCTCACCGGTGTCGCCGACGACGATGCCGACCTCGGTGATGCCCGTGTCGGCGATGGCCTCGAGGCCGTAGAAGAGCACGGGCTTGTTGGCGACCGGGACCAGTTGCTTGGCGGAAGTGTGAGTGATCGGCCGGAGGCGGGTGCCCGACCCCCCGGCCAGCACGAGAGCCTTCACGGTCGTGATCATATGGGCGGCGCCCCGGTACCGGACCCATCGATTGTTTTTTCGGCGCGTCTTCAGCAGAAGGGTACATATCGCCACACACTGGTGACAGTATGCGCTCCCGTGAGCACGCACAGTCACGCATGCCGCTTCACGGTCCGTACCCTCTCGGACCCTCATCAGCGGCTTCTCAATCGGGCCGAGCACGTCCTCATCGGTCTGAGCCCCTTCAACGGCTACTACAAACCGCACTTCGTCCGGGAGTTGGTGACCTGGGCCCATCACCGCTTCTCCCGGATCGATGTGTTCGTCCCCGGCTGGGAGGCGGCCCATACCCTGACCGGCGCGGGCGTCAGCCCCAGGGAGGCGGTGCACCGCGCCCGGCGGGCCACCAAACAACTCCGCAACACCGCCGCCGGCGCGCTGCTGTCCTGCGGCGAGAGCGATCCGCGCCTTCGGGTCCACACCTCGACGACGCTCGCCAACCGGCCCGCGTACGCCCGGCTGCACGACCGGGTCCGGGCCCAATACGTGCACGATCCTGCGATCCGCACCGCGTGCCGGGAGACGGCCCGGGCCGCCGTGGAGACTCTCAGCGCCGGTGAACCGTCCGAAGCGCAGATCGATCTCGCCGTCAGCTATCCGCTGGCCGAACTCCCGCTGATTCTCGACAGCCCGGGCATCTTCGGCGTGGAGTCGTCGGTCGTCATCTACCACCGGGAGATGGAGCCCTTCACTCCGCTGATCCTGGGCCTCGTCCCGACCGTGCGACCGGTCGGCGGCCAAGGCTTCGCCGTTGTCACCTCCATGCCTCCGCCCATCACCGCAAGGAAGCCCCGATGAGCCACGCCGACGCCTTCCGGCCGCCCCTCACCTATCCCTTTGCCCTGGGTCCGCACGGCACACCGCCCGCGGCGATCGCATGGGCGCGCAAGCACCGCCCGGTGTGCCCGGTGATCCTGCCCAGCGGCCGTCAGGTCTGGATGCTGACCCGCAAGGACGACATCGGCCGACTCCTCACCGATCCCGTCTTCTCCCGCGACCTGGTCTACCCAGGGGCACCGCGTTTCGTCGGTGAGGACTTCACCGCCGTGCCCGGCGGCATCTTCAATGTGGACGGCGCCGACCACACACGGATCCGCAAAGTTCTCGCTCCGCACTACACACGCTCCGCCTCCGCGGGCCACACGGCACTGATCGCCCGTCATGCGGAGAGCCTGCTGGACTCCATGGCGGGCGGTCCGAACCCGACCAATCTCGTCGAGGCGTACGCGGCCCCGCTGCCGCTGCGGGTGAGCTGCGAGATCCTCGGCGTCCCCGTCCGCCAGCGGGCCGCCTACCTGGAAGCGTTCCGTACCCAGACCAGCCTCGAGGTCACCGCCGACGCGGTGGCCGCCGCGACCGCCGAGACCTTGGAACTCACCCAGCAGATCATCAAGTCCAAACAGGCGGACGAGGACCACGAGGGGCCCATCGGCGCCCTGGTCCGCGCCGCTGCCGAAGGCCTTATCAGCGAGGAGGAACTGCAGGGCACCACCAGCTACCTCCTCGTGACCGGTTCCGAACCGCTGGTGCCTCCGATGGCGACGGGACCGGTGACGCTCATGCGTCACCGCAACCAGCTCAACGCCTGCGTCGCCGACGAAAAGTTGTGGCCACGGGCGGTGGACGAGGTGCTGCGCTACCACCACAACGGAATTCTCGGGCTGCCCCGGGTGGCCACCGAAGAGGTCGCCCTGCACGGCGTGCGCATCGAGCCGGGTGACGGCGTGTGCGCGCCGATGCTCGGCGCCACCTGGGACCCGCGCCACTACCGGCACCCGGAGAAATTCGACATCCACCGCGAGGGCGACATGGCGGCGACCTTCGGTGGCGGGCCTCACTTCTGTCTCGGAGCCACCTTCGTACGCGTCTTCCTGGCCACCGCCTACGCGGCCCTCTTCCGCCGCTTCCCGGAGCTGTTCCTCGCCGTACCGGAGGACGACCTGCCCTGGCAGACCGACATCCAACTGGTCAGGCCGGCCAGGGTGCCGGTCTGCTGGTGACGTGTCCGGATTCCNNGCGGCGATCTCGTCCCGCACCTCTGCGCAGGCCTTGCGGATCTGCGCGTCCTCGAGCGCCCGCTCGAGGGCCCGCCGGAGCGCGGCACTCCTGGGGCGGGTTTCAGGAACCGCCGTACCGACACCTCGGCGCACCACCGCCTGCGCGTTGACCGGCTGGTCGGCGGCCTGCGGAAGCACCACCTGGGGAACGCCGAGGGCGAGCGCGGTGAACGTGGTGCCCGATCCGCCGTGATGGACAACCGCGGAGCAGTCCGGCAGCAGCGCGCTGAGCGGTACCCAGCCGACCTGCCGGACCCCGTCCGGCAGGCTCGTGTCCCGCGGCGGCGCGGCCGCTCCGGTGGCCAGGACGATCTCGGCGTCGAGCCCCGCCGCGGCCTCCAGTGTCGCGGCGAGCGCGTCGTTCGTGGCACGTTCCGGAAGGACCGATCCCCAGGTGACGCAGACCCGCGGCTGGCGTGGGCGCGCACACAGCCGGCCCGGCAGCACCCCACCCCCGTTGCAGGGCACGAACCGCAGCGGCACGCCGGACCCAGAACCCGGCGGGCACAGGCTGGGCGGGCAGACGTCGGCGGTGAGCACGGGCGCCGCGGGAGGGTCCGGCAGCAGCGCCGAGAAATCGGGGTAGGGAAGGCCGATGCCGATGTGGACGGCCGGGATACGGGCCGCGTCCGCCGCGCTCTGCCCACCGCCGATGGCGGACGTGAACAGCAGCACGTCCGCTCCCCAGTCGCGGATCACGCGCTGGATCCCGCCGGCCATGTGCCGTCCCACCTCCAACACGCGGGCGATGTCCCCGGCGTCACCGCCCGTCCGGGGGCCGGTGAACCGCTCCCAGGCCGTCGACAGGTCATGGACCTCTGGCCGGGCCGCCGTCCCCCGCTGCGCGAGCCCTTGATAGACCCGGGCCGCCGTGCCGTCCGACACCTCCACGGCGGCAAGTCCCAAACCGGCCGCCATGTCCAGGCTCGGGCCGGTCGCGGCAACCAGCACCTCATGTCCCGCGGCCTGAGCCGCCCACGCCGTGGGTACGGCCGGCAGCAGATGCCCGATACCGGGTGCTGCGACGAAAAGCATGCGCATGACGGACTCCCGTGCAGTGCTCCGTACTCCCCTTGCCGCCGCGCTCGGATGGGGCGCGGCGGGTGCCGGACCAGGACAGCTCGCCAGAAGGACGGACGGACGCACCCGGCGAGGCCCGCCGGAGGGGCGGCCGGCCGACCTCACACTTTCATCACCGCGAGTACGGCAAATCATGACTATACGGGGCGAACCGCCGGTCGTGGGCGTCTGCCTCCCGCTGCCCTGGAGGATTCGTGACGACCGCACCACCTCTCCCCCACCCGCCTGGCACACGAATGCCCTCCCTGACCGGCCTGCGGTTCGTCGCCGCTTTCGGGGTGTACCTGTGCCACGCGGCGTTCCTCGCCTCGCAGGCACACGACTGGCCGTCCGGACCGTTCGAACTGCTGGGCGCCGTCGCGGTGTCGCTGTTCTTCGTCCTCAGCGGATTCGTCCTCACCCGGTCCGCACACCCGGCGGACACGGCACGCGCCTTCTGGCGCCGGAGGACGGTCAAGATCTACCCGAGCCATCTGGCCGCTCTGGCGCTCATTCTCGGCTACCTCCTGAGCACCGGCGCGGCCGCGGCACAGCCGGGCCACTCGATCCTGTCCCTGCTGCCGGGCGTGCTCCTCGTGCACACCTGGCTGCCGAGGTTCGACCTCATCGGCAGCGGCAACATCGTCGCCTGGTCACTGGCGTGCGAGGTCTTCTTCTATCTGCTCTTCCCGCTGCTGCTGCCTCTGGTGCGCGCGATCCCGCGGCGCCGGCTGCCGGCCGCCGCCGTCGGCGCCGTCGTGGCCGTCTGGGCGGTGCCGGTCGTCTCGTACGCGCTGGGCGGCTCACCGGTTCCCGGATTCCCCTGGCCGGTGCCCGGGGAGCAGTTGTGGTTCGCCTACTTCCTGCCGGCCGCCAGGCTGCCGGAATTCGTCCTCGGGATGATCCTGGCGACCGGTCTGCGGGCGGGCACACCCGGGCGGCGGTGCGGCGCCGGCGCGTCGGCCGCGCTGCTCTTCGGATCACTGGCCCTGGGCTCAGTGGCACTGCCACCGGTCTTCCTCTTCGCGGCGGTCGGCGTGGTGCCACTCGCGCTGCTGATCCGGGCCACCGCGGCACTGGATCTGACCGGGGCACGATCGTGGCTGCGGGCTCCGGTGATGGTCTTCCTCGGTGAGATCTCCTACGCGTTCTACCTGGTGCACGTCCTCGCACTCCTGGTGGTGCATCAAGTGACGGGCGACGCCTGGTCGGGGTTTGCCACCGCGGTGTTCGGTCTCCCCCTCGGGCTGCTCGCGGCATGGCTGCTGCACACCGTGGTCGAGCAGCCCTGCATGCGGCGATTCGCTCGCAAGCGGACACCGGTGCCGGTCTCCACGCCGGCGCGGCACCCGGCCGCTGCCGGGGCGGCGGGTGCCGACCGGGCCCCGAGCGATCCGGTCCACGGGCCGCCCGCGAAGTGATCGCGCCCCGATTCCGGGCGCCGGCGGTCGCCCCCGCGTACCCGGTGGTGCCCGACCCCGGCGCCCCCCGCACCACGACTGTTCTTCTCCGTCCGCCGCCTCACGACGGACGGAGGGTGAGCGTGCCGTCCTGCTCGGAGCCGACGCGGGAGTCGCCGCGGCTGATCCGCTCCAGGAGCGTCCGCTGCCATCGGCGGTCCTGGGACGAGGCGTGCCGCAGGCGCAGCCGCCATGCCTGCAGGAGCGGGATCCGCAGCAGCCGGAGCCTGCCGGTGTCCGCGTCCACCGAGGCGAGGTAGAGCGGCCGGAGGTCGTCCCGGTACTCCTCGTAGCCGGTGATCCCCTCGTAGTCGTCGATGAAGTCGCCGCAGCCGTAGAGGATGAGCTTCCCCCGGTACACCTCCGGCGGGCGGGGATGGTGCGAGGAGTGCCCGTGCACGATGTCCACGCCGCCGTCGACGAGTGCGTGCGCGAAACCGGCCTCGGCGTGCGAGACGCCGTAGCCCCAGTTGGCGCCCCAGTGGACGGAGACGACCGCGATGTCGCCCGGCCGCTTGACCCTCCGCACCCGGGCGACGGCCCGGGCCGCGGCGGCGTCCGACGGTGCGGCCACGAAGCCGACCCCGTCCCGGTCGTCGGTCGCCGCCCACTCGTGCGGGATGCCGCTGGAGGGCATGCCGAAGGAGAGGACGAGGATCCGCCGGCCGTCCTCGATCGGGACGACCGCCGGGCGCAGCGCCTCGCCCGCGTCGTGCCCCGCCCCGGCCGTCCGCAGTCCCGCGTCCGCCAGCGTGCCGAGGGTCTCCCGGAGCCCGCGGTGGCCGAAGTCCAGGACGTGGTTGTTCGCCAGGACGCAGACATCGGGTCGCCCGGCTGTCAGACAGGGCAGATTTTCGGGGTTCATCCGGTAGTGGACGGCCTTGCCGGGCGCGAAGTCGTCGCTCCGCGTCACGCTGGTCTCCAGGTTGACCACCACGGCGTCGGGCGCGGCCTCCTCGAGCGTCCGCAGGGCGTCTCCCCAGGGCCAGGAGAATCCGGCCGGACGGGGTACCGGGCCGTTCGCCGCCTCCGCCAGCTCGACGTAGGACCGGGCGTCCCGGACCCAGGCCTCCCGCAGCGCCGGGTCACCAGGATGCGGCAGGATCTGGTCGACGCCGCGGCCGAGCATCAGATCACCGCAGAGGGCCAACGTGACCGGATCACCCACCCCTCCATTTTAGCCACCGGCCCGGAGCACGGCTGCTCTGCCGTGCCGCCCTGGCCGCCCTGGCCGCCCGTACGAAAAGGGGCCGGGCTAGGCTCGGTCCAGGTGCACGGAGGAGGAGCCCGATGAAGATAGTGATTCCCGGTGGGACCGGTCAGGTGGGCGGAATCCTCAACCGTGCGCTGACCGACGCGGGCCATGAGGTCGTGATCCTGACCAGGCGGCCGGAGCGCGACGGTGAAGTCCGCTGGGACGGCGAGACGGTCGGCCCATGGGCGGCGGCGATCGACGGCAGCGACGTCGTGATCAACCTGGCCGGGCGCAGCGTCAGCTGCCGCTACACCCCGGCCAACCTCCGGGCCATGATGGACTCGCGGGTGAATTCCGCCCGGGTGGTGGGCGAAGCCATCGCGGCCGCCGACCGGCCTCCCCGGCTCTGGCTGCAGATGAGCACCGCCACCGTCTACGCCCACCGCTTCGACGCGCCCAATGACGAGGCGACCGGTGTGCCCGGGGGCAACGAGCCGGGTGTCCCCGGCTACTGGGCCTACAGCGTCGAGATCGCCAAGGCATGGGAGCAGGCGCAGGAGCAAGCCGCGACGCCGCACACCCGCAAGGTCGCGCTGCGCTCGGCCATGGTGATGAGCCCGGACCGGGGCGGCGTCTTCGACGTCCTGCTGCGGCTGGCGCGGCTCGGACTCGGCGGCCCCGTCGCGGGCGGCGGGCAGTACGTGTCCTGGATCCATGACCGGGATTTCGTCCGCGCCGTCGAGTTTCTGATCGACAGGGACGACCTCACCGGGCCCGTGAATCTCGCCGCTCCCGCCCCACTGCCGCAGCGCGGCTTCATGCGCGCGCTGCGGGCCGCGTGGGGTGTCCCCGTGGGCCTCCCCGCGACGAAGTGGATGGCCGAACTCGGCGCGTTCGTGCTGCGCTCCGACACCGAACTCCTGCTGAAGAGCCGACGCGTCGTGCCGGGCCGCTTGCTGGAGGCGGGGTTCGTCTTCGACTACGACCAGTGGCCGTCGGCGGCCGACGACCTCGTACGGCGCGTGCGCAGCGGACGACGGCAGTCCGCCCGAGCCGCTGATACCGGCTGAGCCACGTACCGGCCGCGTTGACGTTCGGCGTGCCCCGGTGCCACCCCCCGGGCGCCCGCCGGGCACGGCCTCGCGGCGGCAAGGCACGGGCCCGGCGGGCCGCGTCAGGGTGATCACCGGTGACGACCGGGGTACGGACCATGGAGACGGACCGGCCGGACGAGCCGGGCGGACCCACCGGCTGGACGAACCCGCACCGACGGCGGCCGGGACGGGCACAGCACCGGCACGGCACCGGCACGTCCGAGCCGCCGGTGCGTCAGTGGTGACCGGCCATCCCGTCGCTGTTCACCGGCTCGCGCTTTCCGAGGTCCACCGCGGCGTCGGCTTCGTCCTCGGCACCCGCCCCGGTCTCCGCCGTCTCATCGGGTACGGCCCGCGTGTCGCCGGCCGCCTGCGCCGTATCACCGTGCCGCTCCGCCTCGGCGTCCTCGTCGAGTACGGCCCGCTCCTCGCCGGAGAGGATTCGCTTGGCCTTCTCGATGTCCAGCGCGCCCTCCCAGCGCGAGACGACGAGGACCGCGACGCAGTTGCCCAGCAGATTGGTGGAGACGCGCATCGAGTCCATGATCCGGTCCACGCCCAGCAGCAGTGCCACCGCGGCGGCCGGGATGACGCCGAGCGCCGCGGCGGTGGCCGAGAGCGCGAGGAACGCCGAGCCCGGCACCCCGGCCATTCCCTTGCTGGTCAGCATCAGGATGAGTACGACGGTGACCTGCTGCCCCAGCGTCAGGTCGACGCCCACTGCCTGGGCGATGAACAGCGTGCCGGTGACTCCACCCATGCGTAAACGCACGGGCTTCCTGCGTCGATGGCTAAGCACCGGCGCAGAGGACCAGCCCGGCCCTGCTGAGCACGTTGAGCGCGCCGACGTGGTCGGCGTTCGCAAGGAACCCGCACGCGGTGCACTCGAACTTTGCCTGGGTGACGCGGTTCTCCTTCGCGACGTGCCCGCATTCGGGGCAGGTGCGGGAGGTGTTGCGGGTGTCCACCGGGATCACTCGGCGAGCGGCACTCTCAGCCTTCTGCGCCAGGATTGCGAAGAACAGTCCCCAACCCGCGTCCAGGATGCTGCGGTTCAACCCGGCCTTGGCGGCAGCTCCGTTGGGAAGGAACGCACCGTCGTTGTCAGGGTCGGGCTTGGGCGCCGGAGTTTTGGTCATCCCGGCGGTGTTCAGCTTCTCGTGCGCGATCACATCGTGCTCCGTGACGAGCGCGTTCGCGGCCTTGTGGTGGTGGTCCAGACGCTGACGCCGGATCTTGGCGTGCAGCTTGGCGACCTTCCGGGCAGCCGCCCGGTGCTTCTTCGTGCGCCGCTTCGTGCGCTTGGGAAACGTCGAAAGGAGCTGCTGTGCCGTGGCCAGATCGACGGCCGAGGCTTCGAGGAAGCGCGGGTTCTCGACGTGCTCACCGTTGGAGGTGGTCAGGAAGTGCGTCACGCCCATGTCGATGCCGACGATCGACCCGGTGGCCGCAAGCGGCCCGGCGGGTACCTCATCGCAGGCCAGCACGACGTACCAGTGCCTGCCCTCCCGCTTGACGCTGATCGTCTTCACCCGGCCGCGCACGGGCCGGTGCTGGTTACACGCGCACGTGCCCGATGCCTTGGAGTCGTACGCGGGTCCGGGAGTCGTGCGGGGTGGAGTTCCAGCGGCACCCGTCCCCGTCCTTCGGGAACTCCACCGTGTCATAGTGGCCAACGCCCTTGAACCTGGGGTATCCCGGCGTCCGACCGGCCTTCACACGCCGGAAGAATGCGGCGAACGCCTTGTTCAACCGACGCAAAGTCGCCTGCTGGGAGGAAAACGACCAGCGGCCCTGCCGCTCGGGGTCGAAGGCGCGGATCTCCTTGAGCTGCGCGGACTGGTCCCCGTAGGCGATCGAAGTCTTCGAGCTGTGCCGGTAGGCGTCCCGGCGTTCCTGCAAGGCGCCGTTGTAGAGCGAGCAGTGATCGGTCAGCATCTCGCGAAGCGCCTGCTCCTGACGCGCTGTAGGCCGAAGGCGGAACTTGTGGGCCCGCATCACGAGCGGGCCTCCTTGTCCTTCTTCCAGGGACGCTCCCACTGGGTCTCGATGTACTTCCGCACCGTGTCCGCGCTGACCGCGCCGACCGAGGCTGCAAAGTACGACGACGACCACAGCGTGGGCATCCGCGACTTCAGGTTGGGGAACTCCGCCCTCAGCACCCCGGAGGTGAAGCCCTTGAACTGGTTCGCCACGTACGAGGCCGACGACTTCGGGTCGTGCTTGACGAACAGGTGCACGTGGTCCGGCATCACCTCAAGGGCGATGATCTCCCACCCACGCTCGTCCGCCTTCTGCCGGATCAGCTCCTCAAGGCGTGATGCGACCCGGCCACCGAGGACCGGACGACGGTACTTCGGGCACCACACCACGTGGAGCCCGAGGTCGTACACGCCGCCGGAGAACCGGCGAACCTTCCTGGTCACAGCCACGCGACCACTATACACGTGTGATAAGTCTAGCTCCGTTCTTCGCGGGT
>DOWQ01000784.1 GCA_003519485.1 Streptomyces sp.
GCCCGGCCCCGCCGGCGGTGACGCGGCTGCCGGCCGCGCGCCCCCGGTACGCCTGGCGGTTTCCGCCGCTCGGATGGACCATGCACGGGCGCGGCCGGCGGAAACCGAATCCGCCGTCCTTGATGCGATTCGCGCGGCGTTGGCGGATCATGGGCGCAGAGGCCGGGAGCGACGTGGAACAAGGGGGTCCGTGGTGGCCGTGGAGCCGGAGATGGTCCGCTCGCCGGTCGGCCCGGCGTGGGCCGACGTCGTGCTCGGGCTGCTGAGCCGTACGAGCGCGTCCGCCCTGCTGACCTTCGCCAAGGAAGCCGCGCTGGCGGCCGTCGGCTCGCACGCGGGTGCCGTCTACATCCGGCAGGACGACGGCTGGCTGCGGCTGGCCACGACCACCGGCTACGACGACGAGACCGTCGAGCGGTACCGCTCGATCGCGCCGGGGGAGGACCTGCCGGTCGCCGAGGCGGCCCGGGAGCGGCGGACGGTCCGGCGGCCCGTCGAGGAGTACCGCGGCTCCGAGCGCGGCGAGGCGTACTACGCCGGTCCGGCCGGCATCGTCTCGCTGCCGCTGATGATCGAGGACCACTGCCTCGGCGTGCTCTCCGTACAGCTGGGCCGGGAGGAGCCGCTGTCGGCCGTCGAGGAGAGGGCCCTCGCGGTGATCGCCGCGGTCTCCGCGCAGCGCCTGGAGCATCTGCTGTCCCGGGAGGAGAGAGCGCTCCCGGCGGGCATCCCGCGGCTCGACCAGGCCGTGCGGCTGATCGAGGGCCGCACGAGGATCGCCCGGCTCGAGCTCGCGATGTCCAGCGCCGACATCGGCTCGTTCGACTGGGACTTCCACTCCGGGCGGCTGGTATGGGACGAGCGGCTGTGCCGGATCTTCGGCCTGGGGCCCACCGACTTCGACGAGCGGATCGGCACCTTCTACGCGGCGATCCACCCCGACGACCGGCCCGCCGTCGATGAGGCGGTCCGCGTGAGCAAGCGGACCGGTGACTACGCCGTCGTCTACCGCATCGTGCTGCCGGACGGTTCGGTGCGCTGGATCGACACCAAGGGGAGCGTTGTCACCGACCCGGACGGCCGGCCCCAGGGCATGGTCGGGGTCGCACAGGACCGCACCGAGGAGAAGGAGCGGGAGGAGTGGCGTCACGCACGCCGGGACTTCGTCCTCAACGTGACCGCGGCCTTCGGCGCCGCCCTCTCCACCCAGGACGTCATCGACACCATGACCGGCACGGTGCTGCCGGCCCTGGAGGCCAAGGCGCTGGCCATCCACCTCGTGCGCGATGGCCACCTGCTGCTGGCCGGAGCCGCGGGATACCCGGACGGAGCCGTCGAACAGCTGCCCGACGCCGGTCCGGTGAAGGGCGACGGCCCGCTGGGCACCGTGCTGCGGGCCGGCAGCCCGCTGTTCTTCGAGTCCCGGGAGAAGTTCTTCGCGGCCTTCCCCGNNGACGGCACGGTCGGCACCTGCGTGCTCTCCTACGAAGCCCCGCGGGTCTTCACCACCGAGGACCAGGTGGTGAGCACGGCCATCGCCGGCATCCTGGCCCAGTCCGTCGCCCGCGCCCGGCTCTTCGACCAGCGCCGCCACCAGATGACGGAACTCCAGCGGATGATGCTGCCCCGGCATGTCCCGGAGCTGCCGGGCGTGGAGGTCGCGGTGCGGTATCTGCCCGGCGCGGAGGGGCTCGACGTCGGCGGCGACTGGTACGACGTGCTGCCGCTGGCCGGCGGGAAGGTCGGCCTGATGATCGGCGACGTCCAGGGCCACAGCGCCGAGGCGGCGGCCGTCATGGGGCAGCTGCGAACCGCGCTCCTCGCCTACGCCGACGACGGGCACGGCCCGGCCGAGCTGATGGTCTGCGGCAACCGGATGCTCTGCGGGCTGGACACCGACCTCTTCGCCACCTGCTGCGTGGTGGAGCTCGACCCGGCGACCGGCGCGATGCGGATGGCCCGCGCCGGGCACCCGTATCCGCTGCTGCTGGAGGCGGACGGCACCGTCACGGAGCTGGAGGGGCCCGGCGGGATGCCGCTCGCCTGCGAGCCGGACGACGAGTATCCGGTGCTGTCCGCGGAGCTGCCGCCCGGCGCCACGCTGCTGCTCTACACCGACGGCCTGGTGGAGAGCCGGGAGCAGGACTACGGCGAGGCGGTCGCCGAACTGGCGCGCTCGCTGTCCGTATGGGCGGCCGGGGCCGGCGCGGACAGTGACCCGGAAGGGCAGCCCGGACTCGACGCGCTGGCCGACCGCATCGCGGCCCCGGCGGTGGCCCGGGCGGCACAGGACGACATCGCCGTCCTCCTGGTCCGCCGCTCGGCCTGACGCCGTTTGCCGGTACCGCCCAACGGCTTCCCGTTCGCCGACGCGCGATGGGGACGGGCCCGCGGGGCGGGTGCGGCCGTACGGAGTGCCGTTTGGCGCCGCCGTTCACGCGGGCGCCGCAGCTCGGACCGTACGGAGAGCGGCGGGCCCGCCGCACGGGGGAGTCGGCCGCCGTACGGGATGCCGCCGCCCGCCGGACGGAATGCCGAGCTCAGCCGAACGGGCAGTGGCCGCCCCGGCCGTACGGAGCACCGCTGCCGATGCCCGCAGGGGCCGAGGGAGCCGGGTGAGCGAGATCGGAGGCGCTGCAAGGGCCGAGGGTGGGGGCGGCGCGCTGGGGGAGGCGGGCCCCGCCTGGGGAGGGGCCCGGATGGGAGGGCCCGGCCCCGCACAGTTCAACGCTGTTGCTCACGAAGGGGTGCGCCCACGCTGAACGTGTTGCCGAACGGGTCGGTGATCTCCGCCATCCGCCCGTAGCTCATGTCGAAGGGCGGCTCGGCCGTACCGCCCGCCGCGAGGCTCCGCTCCACGGCTGCGTCGGCGTCCGTGACCGCGAACAGGGTCCGCCAGGACGGGAGCGGAACTTCCTTGTCGCCGATGATCCCGCCGATCTCGTGGCCGTCCGGCCGGCGCAGAAAGGTGAAGCCGAGGCCCGGGAGGTCCTCGTTGCCGTCCAGGGTGAAGCCGAAGACCGCCGGGTAGAAGTCCCGCACCGGTCCGGGGGCCGGTGTGACGAGGTCGTTCCGGAGGAGGGAACCGGGCTCGTTCACCACCTGGCAGCCGGGGTGCGAGCGGCCCTGCCAGAGTCCGAAGAGGACGCCGGACGGGTCCGCGGCGCGGGCCGTGCGGCACTGGTCCCCGACGTTCAGCGGGCCCCGGATCACGGTGCCGCCCGCGCCGGGTGACGCGCTGGGCGGTGCCGTCGCAGTCGTCGGTGGCGAAGTACACGCACCAGCCCCCGCCGGAACCCGGTCCCGAAGCCGGACCGGCCCCCGAAGCCGAACCCGGATCCGGCTCCGGGTCCGAACCGGAAGCCGCACCCGAACCGGCTCCCGGCGTGAGCCCCGCGACCGGCCGGCCGTACAGCCAAGCGGAGGTGCCCTGCCCGTCTCCCGCCGCTCCGGTGCTGTAGTCCCAGCCGAACAGCGCGCGGTAGAAGTCCGCCGCGCGTTCCAGGTCGGGGACGGTGAGGTCGATCCAGGTCGGGGTGCCGACCGGCTGATTGCTGTCGATGTAGCTCATGCCACTGCTCCTTGACGCCGGGTTCGAGTCTCCGAAGTTAAGGGCAATACAGGACAGCTCCTGTCCGCTACGCAGTTCCCGGCCCTGTCGTGTCGGCGGGGGAGGGGCCGGTCGCCATGGCCCGGGCGTAGTTCGTGAGGGATCGGCTGTAGCGCGGCAGGTGCCGGGAGAGCGCGGCGAGCGCGAGCGCGGCCGCCTCCCGCTCCCGTCCGGTGTCGACGAGCGCCAGGGCCAGGAAGGCGGCGACCGCGTCGTCCAGGTCGTCGGAGCCGTCGTCCCGCTCGGCGGTCAGCAGGGCGACACTCTCCTCGGGCCGGCCCAGATTGCGGAGTGTGCTGGCCAGCTGGATCGTGGCCTGGCGCCGCCGCGAGCCGGTCAGGCCGGCGTCGAGGGCGCTGCGGTAGAGCACGGCCGCCTGTTCCGGTCGGCCGGTGGAGTCGCGAGCGGAGGCCCGTTCGAACTGGGCGACGGGGTGGCCCGGCGGGAGTTCGGCGGCCAGCGCCTCCATCCGGCCCAGGAAGTCGGCGGCGTCGTGGTCGTCGAAGGCGGCCCAGAGAGCGGCGGTCCGCCGCTCCCACTCGGGTTCCGTGGTCGTCATCGCCGCAGTCTTCCAGGGCCCGTCCCGGGCACCAACTGGGCACCAACCTGGTTTCGGGCCCGTCGGTTCGGACCTCTGTTCGGTCACGCGTCCCGGCCCGTGGACGGACGGCGGCGCGGGCGGCCGCCCGCGCCGGAGCGGCTGCGTTCCCGTACGACCGCCTACGACCTGCCGCGAGGCTTGCCGCGCTTGCCGCCCTTGGGGCCGCCGGAGCCGCTCCGTGGGTTTCTGCCGGACGTCTTGCCGGTGGGCCTGCCCGCGGTCCTGCCGGTCGGCTTGCCGGCTGCGGACTTCTGCCGTGCGCCGCCCTTGTCGGAGCGCTCGGTCTTCGGCTGTGCCGGGGTCGGGGGACGGCCCCGGGTGCTGTTGACGGTCCGCCCGCGGACGATCCCGATGAAGTCCTCCACCCGGTCGGTGGTCCGGTCCTCCCGCCACGACAGCGCGACGCGAGACTCGGGGGCGTCCGAGACCGGCCGGTACGTGAGGTCCTTGCGGTGGTGCAGTCGGGCGATCGACTGGGGGGCGACGAGCAGTCCCACTCCGGCCGCCACCAGGTCGATGGCGTCCGCCGTCGTGGCGGGGCGCTCCTTCGCGGGCTGTCCCGGCCGACGCTCCCAGTCGAGGGTGTCGTCGAGGGGGTGCAGCACGATGTCGTCGGCCAGGTCCTCGGCGGACACCTCGTCGACCGCCGCGACGACGTGGTCCTTCGGGACCACGACGACCGTCGTCTCGGTGTAGAGGGGGATCGCGCTGAGATCCGTCCGGTCGATCGGCAACCGCACGAGACCCGCGTCGGCGCCGCCGTCCCGCAGTACGTCCGGTGCTTCGGCGGCGGACACCGTGGTGAGGGTCAGCGGGATCCCGGGCAGGCGTTGATTCCAGATCCGCACCCACTTGGCGGGCGACACCCCCGGGACATACGCGAGCCGGAACGAGGGGGGTACTTCCGAGCCTGTCACTCGGCCAGGTTACCGGCCATGGTCGGAGGCGGCGCACACGGTCGATAGTCTTGACAGCATGACGTCGCACCAGAGCACCCAAACGATGAAGCCCGCGACCGCGGCGAAGAAACTGGGTGTGTACCTTGAGGCCACCCCCGCCGAGTTCCAAGAGGGTGTGGTCTCGCGCAGCGAGCTGAACGCGCTGCAGACCGACCCGCCCGAGTGGCTGCAGGAACTGCGGCGCAACGGCCCGCATCCCCGGCCCGTGGTCGCGTCGAAGCTGGGTGTCTCCATCGCGGGTCTCGCCCGGGGCGGGGTCACGGAACCCCTCACCACGGAGCAGATCGACGCCCTGAAGCAGGACAGCCCCGGGTGGCTCCGGCAGGAGCGCGCCACCCAGGCCGAGGTCCGTAAGGAAGCCGTGCGCCTCAAGGAGAAGAAGGCGGAGAGGGCCGCTCAGCCCCGCGACGAGCGTTCCTGACCGTTCTCCGTCCCGGGACCGGTCCCGGTCCGTGGCTCCGTCCCGGCTCCGGACGGGCCCGTCGCCGCTGCTGGTGATCCCCGCCCACCGAGGTGAGGGGGATCACCGGCGGCGTCAGGAGTACAGCACCGGGGTCGGGAGGGCCTGCCCCGTCTCCAGCAGGGACTTCAGGCTGGAGAGGACCTTCGCCCAGCCCTGCGCCGTGCCCTCGTACTGGTCGGCCGGCAGGTTCTCGTGGGTAACGGTCAGGCGCACGGTGTCGCCGACCGGCTCCAGGTCGAAGGTGACGCGCGAGTGCCGGGCGGGGACGTCGGCGTCGGCCGGGCTCGCCCAGGCGTGCACCAGCCGGCGCGGCGGGTCGGTCTCCAGGATGGTGCCGACGACGTCGACGCCGCCGTCGGAGAGCCGTACGTGCTCCCACCGGTCGCCCTTGGCCCAGCCGGAGACGTTGCGGTGGTCCCAGTATCTCGCGGTGACTTCCGGGTCGGTGAGCGCCGTCCACAGCCGTTCCGGCGTGGTGGCGATGTAGGTGACGTGGAGCAGGCGTGGCTTGTCCATCGGTCTGTTCTCCCGTTCGAGGTCGTCCTTGAGGGTGGCCAGGGCGTCGAGGTCCGGCAGTTCGAACCTGGCGATCCAGCGCCGGTGGATCTCGTGCAGCGGCACCGGGTTCAGATAGTGCAGCTTCTCCCTCCCGCGCCTGGCCGTGGCGATGAGACCGGCCGACTCGAGAAGCGCCAGATGCTGGGTGATCCCCTGGCGGGTGATGCCGAGATCGAGGCAGAGAGCGCCGAGTGTCTGGCCGTTGTCGGCGCGCAGCCGGTCGAGCAGCCGCCGCCGGGTCGGGTCGGCCAGCGCCTTGAAGACCCTGGTCATCTCATCGCCGTCGGTCATGTCACCAAGATAGGCAAGTAATTACTTGCATGTCAACGATCGAGGCGGGGTGGGTGAAGTTCTCGAACCCGGGGCCCGGCTCGGGAAGTTGCGTGAGCCTGTATCGCGATCTTGCATAAAACTGCGATGGTCCGTATAGTCATGCTCTCCAGAGGAGGAGTGGCATGGCGACGCGCGTGGCAGTGGCAGGAGCGAGCGGGTACGCGGGCGGTGAGGTGCTGCGCCTGCTGCTCGGGCACCCGGGGGTCGAGATCGGCGCGCTCACGGGCAACTCCAACGCCGGCCGGCGGCTGGGCGGGCTCCAGCCGCACCTGCTGCCGCTCGCCGACCGGGTGCTGGAGCCGACCACCGGTGAGGCGCTGGCCGGGCACGACGTGGTCTTCCTCGCGCTCCCGCACGGACAGTCCGCGGCGGTGGCGGCCGAGGTCGGCGACGAGGTGCTGGTCGTCGACTGCGGCGCCGACTTCCGGCTGACGGAGTCCGCCGCCTGGGAGCAGTACTACGGCTCCCCGCACGCAGGCACCTGGCCGTACGGCCTCCCCGAGCTGCCCGGCGCCCGCGAGGCGCTGCGGAACACCCGGCGGATCGCCGTCCCCGGCTGCTATCCGACGGCCGTCTCCCTCGCGCTCTTCCCGGCGTACGGCGCCGGGCTCGCCGAGCCCGAGGCCGTGATCGTCGCCTCGTCCGGCACCTCGGGAGCCGGCAAGACGGCCAAGCCGCACCTCCTCGGCAGCGAGGTGATGGGCTCGATGAGCCCGTACGGCGTCGGCGGCGTCCACCGGCACACCCCCGAGATGATCCAGAACCTCTCCGCCGCGGCCGGCGAGCCGGTCTCCGTCTCCTTCACCCCGACCCTCGCCCCCATGCCCCGCGGCATCCTCGCCACCTGCACGGCGAAGGCGAAGCCGGGCGTGACGGCGGGCGCGGTCCGCGAGGCGTATGAGAAGGCGACCGCGGGCGAACCGTTCCTGCGGCTGCTCCCCGAGGACCAGTGGCCCTCCACGGCCGCCGTGCACGGCTCGAACGCCGCGCTGCTCCAGGTCGCGTACGACGAGGCCGCCGGCCGCATCATCGTGATCGCGGCCATCGACAACCTGACGAAGGGCACCGCCGGCGGCGCGGTGCAGAGCATGAACATCGCCCTCGGTCTCCCCGAGGAGCAGGGACTTTCCACGATCGGAGTCGCACCGTGAGTGTCACGGCAGCACAGGGGTTCACCGCGGCGGGGATCGCCGCGGGGCTCAAAGCGAACGGCAATCCGGATGTGGCGCTCGTCGTCAACAACGGGCCGCGCCGCTCCGCCGCCGGAGTCTTCACCTCCAACCGCGTCAGGGCCGCCCCGGTCGTCTGGTCCGAGCAGGTGCTCAAGGGCGGCCAGGTCTCGGCCGTCGTCCTCAACTCCGGCGGCGCCAACGCCTGCACCGGGCCGCTCGGCTTCCAGGACACCCACGCGACCGCCGAGAAGGCCGCCGAGGTGCTGGGGGACGGCCACAGCGCGGCCGAGATCGCCATCGCCTCCACCGGGCTCATCGGCATCCGGCTCCCGATGGACCGGCTGCTGCCCGGCGTGGCCCAGGCGGCCGGCGAGCTCTCCGCCCACGGCGGCGAGAAGGCGGCCATCGCCATCAAGACCACCGACTCCGTGCACAAGACGGCCGTCGTGGAACACCCCGGCGGCTGGACCGTCGGCGGCATGGCCAAGGGCGCGGGGATGCTCGCCCCCGGCCTCGCCACCATGCTCGTCGTGCTGACCACCGACGCCGACGTCCCGCGGCCCGAACTCGACAAGGCGCTGCGCGACGCGACCCGTACGACCTTCGACCGGGTCGACTCCGACGGCTGCATGTCGACCAACGACACCGTGCTGCTGCTCGCCTCCGGCGCCTCCGGCGTCGCCCCGGCGTACGACGAGCTGGCCGAGGCGGTCCGCGCGGTCTGCGCCGACCTCGCCCGGCAGTTGATCGGCGACGCCGAGGGCGCCTCCAAGGACATCCGGATCGAGGTCGTGAACGCCGCGAGCGAGGACGACGCCGTCGAGGTCGGCCGTTCCATCGCCCGCAACAACCTCCTCAAGTGCGCCATTCACGGCGAGGACGCCAACTGGGGCCGGGTGCTCTCCGCGATCGGCACCACCTCCGCCGCCTTCGAGCCGGACGAGCTCAACGTCGCCATCAACGACGTCTGGGTCTGCCGCAACGGCTCGGTCGGCGACGACCGCGACCTCGTCGACATGCGCTACCGGGAGGTCCGGATCACCGCCGACCTGGCGGCCGGCTCCGACTCGGCCGTCATCTGGGCCAACGACCTGACCGCCGATTACGTCCACGAGAACAGCGCCTATTCCTCATGAGTACCCGTCAGCACACCGCGCTGCCCAAGGCGCAGATCCTCATCGAGGCGCTGCCCTGGCTGATCCGGCACCACGGCCGGACGGTCGTCATCAAGTTCGGCGGCAACGCCATGGTCGACGAGGAGCTGAAGGCCGCCTTCGCCCAGGACGTGGTCTTCCTGCGGCAGGCCGGCCTCAAGCCGGTCGTCGTGCACGGCGGCGGCCCGCAGATCAGCGCCCAGCTCGACAAGCTGGGCCTGGTCTCGGAGTTCAAGGCCGGGCTGCGCGTCACCACGCCCGAGGCGATGGACGTCGTACGGATGGTGCTCGCCGGCCAGGTGCAGCGCGAGCTCGTCGGGCTGCTCAACCAGCACGGCCCGCTCGCCGTCGGCATGACCGGCGAGGACGCGCACACCATGACCGCCACCAAGCGCTACGCCGAGGTCGACGGCGAGAGCGTGGACCTGGGCCGGGTCGGCGAGATCACCGCGATCGAGCCGGGCGCCATCCGGGCACTGCTGGACGACGGCCGGATCCCCGTCGTCTCCTCCATCGCCCGCAGCGCCGACGACGGGCACGTCTACAACGTCAACGCCGACACCGCCGCCGCCGCGCTCGCCGCCGCGCTGAACGCCGAGACCCTGATGGTCCTCACCGACGTCGAGGGGCTCTACGAGGACTGGCCGCACAGCGACGACGTGATCAGCCGGCTCACCGCCTCCGAGCTGGAGAAGCTGCTGCCCGGCCTGGCCAGCGGCATGGTGCCCAAGATGGAGGGCTGCCTGCACGCGGTGCGGGGCGGCGTGAACACCGCGCGCGTCATCGACGGGCGGGTGCAGCACGCGATTCTGCTGGAGATCTTCACCGACGAGGGCATCGGCACCATGGTCGTGCCCGATGTCTCCCACGAGGGGGAAGCATGAGCACCGACACCGCTACGGCCGCTGCCGCCACGGCCACCACCGCCACCACCGCCAATCAGGAGATCGGCCGCCGCTGGCAGGGCGCGGTGATGGACACCTACGGCACGCCGCCGCTGGCGCTCGTCCGCGGCGAGGGCAGCCGGGTCTGGGACGCGGACGGCAAGGAGTACCTCGACTTCGTCAGCGGTATCGCCGTCAACGCCCTCGGCCACGCCCACCCCGCCGTCGTCCGGGCGGTGTCCGACCAGATCGCCACCCTCGGCCATGTCTCCAACCTCTACGCCGCCGAGCCGCCGGTCGAGCTCGCCGAGCGGCTGCTCCAGCTCTTCGGCCGCCCGGGCAAGGTCTTCTTCTGCAACTCCGGCACCGAGGCGGTCGAGGCCGCCTTCAAGATCGGCCGCCGTACCGGCCGCGGCCACATGGTGGCCGCCGAGGGCGGCTTCCACGGCCGGACCATGGGCGCCCTCACGCTCACCGGCCAGCCCGCCAAGCGGGACCCCTTCCTGCCGCTGCCCGGCGACGTCACGCATGTGCCGTACGGGGACGCGCAGGCGCTGCGGGCCGCCGTCACCAGGGAAACCGCCCTGGTGATCCTCGAGCCGGTCCAGGGCGAGAACGGTGCGGTCGTACCACCGGCCGGCTATCTCGCGGAGGCCCGCGAGATCACCCGCGCCACCGGGACGCTGCTCGTCCTGGACGAGGTCCAGACGGGCATCGGCCGTACCGGACACTGGTTCGAGCACCAGGCGCAGGGCGTCGAGCCCGATGTCGTCACCCTCGCCAAGGGCCTCGGCGGCGGGCTGCCGATCGGCGCGACCGTCGCCTTCGGCGAGGCCGCCGAGCTGCTGGCGGCCGGCCACCACGGCTCGACGTTCGGTGGCAACCCGGTCGCCTGCGCCGCCGCGCTCGCCGTCCTCGACACGCTGCAGGCGGACGGCGCGCTCGACCGGGTGAAGCGGACGGGGGAGCGGCTGCGGGACTCGATCGAGGAACTCGGACACCCGCTCGTCGACCATGTGCGCGGCGCGGGCCTGCTGCTCGGTATCGTGCTGACCGAACCCGTCGCGCCGCGGGTGCAGCAGGCGGCTCGGGAAGCCGGTCTCCTGGTGAACGCGGTCGCGCCCGGCGTCGTACGGCTCGTGCCGCCGCTGATCCTCGGCGACGAGGAGGTGAGCACGTTCCTCCGCGCGCTGCCGGCCGTCCTGGACGCCGCGGGTCACGGGGAAGACCGACGAGCCGGAGAATGACCACATGAGCGAGGCGCAGGACACCGACCACGGCGCGCCGGCCGTACCGCACACCCGTACGGCCCGCCACCGGCGGGTCGTCGACATCCTCAACCGGCAGCCGGTCCGCTCGCAGAGCCAGCTCGCGAAGCTGCTCGCCGACGACGGGCTGAGCGTCACCCAGGCGACGCTCTCCCGCGACCTCGACGAGCTGGGCGCGGTGAAGATCCGCAGCGCCGGCGGGGAGCTGATCTACGCGGTCCCCTCCGAGGGCGGCTTCCGCACCCCGCGGGCCCCGCTCGGCGAGTCGGTCAAGGAGGAGCGGATGGCGCGCCTCGCCGGCGAACTCCTGATCTCGGCGGAGGCGTCCGCCAATCTCGTCGTCCTGCGCACCCCGCCCGGCGCCGCGCAGTTCCTGGCCTCCGCCATCGACCAGGCGGAGGTGCACGACATCCTCGGCACCATCGCGGGCGACGACACGCTGCTCCTGATCAGCCGTGACCCGGCGGGCGGCCAGGCACTGGCCGACCACCTGCTGAGGCTGACCCGGAAGGACGTGTAGCGCACCCCGTGAAGGCCTGCTCCGTAGTCCTGTCTCTCGTATAACGCCGCGTTCGGTGCTCCGGGCGGCGGGCACTCGGAACGTGCGCGGCGGTGAGGTCCGCCCGCCGGGCAGCACTGCCGGGCAGCACTGTCGGACAGGACAGGACAGGACAGGACCGGACCGCACTGCCGGACCGCCCCGCCCAGCCAGGCCGCACCGCAGGACCGCACTGCCACGCGCGTGGCGGTGCGGTCCGTCGGCCTCTACAGGCGGCTCTCCGCCTTCGTGAGGAAGGTGTCGAGCACGCCGTCGCCCACCCGCGGCTGCGCCTTGCCCCAGCTGTTGCGCGGCGGGTCGACGCGTACCGCACGGGCCTGCTCCTGCAGACTCTTCGACTCGGCGAGCAGCGCGTTTGCCCGGTCCTGGTCGCCGGTCTCCCGGGCGGCAAGGGCGTCCAGCATCGTCACCATCGCCTCGCCCCACAGCTCGGTGGCGTCCAGCCAGTCGGCCGCATCGACGGTGAAGCCGTTCTGCACCGCTCCGCCGCGGATGGTGGCCGGGGCCCCCTCGATGGCGGCGGCGTGGTCGCGCAGCCCCTCGATCGCCTCGGTGCGGCGCCCGTCGTCCCAGGCCGCCCAGAACTCCGCCACTCTGCCGGCGAGTTCGGGCGCCTGATCCTGCCACGGCGTGGTGCCGAAGGTCGGGGCCATGTGTTCGAGGTCGCCGAAGACCAGCAGCGCCTCGGTGGCCTCGCGGTCGCCACCCGCGAGATACGACATCGCGCGGGGCCAGCTGGTCCGCGCGTCGTACGCCCGGTCGTTCCAGGTGAAGTCGGCGGTGCCGAAGACCGCGACCTTGCTCGCGTACGGCTGGTTCATCGGGTTGGCCACGATGCCCGACAGGTGCTCGGACAGGCCCGCCTCGCGCTTGTCGTACGGAGCGAGCAGCAGCCGGCCGGCGGTGTTCCCGTAGTCGTTGACCGGGTAGTTGTCCCAGACGAAGACCTTCCGTCCGAACAGTTCGGACGCGGCGTCGGCCTGCTTGTTGGTGATCTCCGGCGGTACGACGTCCGTGCCCGTCCACATCACCTCGACGGCGGGGTCGAGCGTCTCCCGCATCGTCCGCTTGTACGAGGTGTCGGTCAGGTCGCCGTACTCCGTCGGCACCATCTGCAGCGGCTGGGCGCCGTCGTGGGTGGCGATGAAGTCGCGCTGGACGTCGTTCAGCAGGTCGACCTGCGCCTTCGCGGCGGCCTGCCGGCCGGGCTCGCCGTACGCGGCCCGGTCGCTGTCGCAGTTCCACCGGGTGTAGCTGATGTCGTCCAGTGGAATGGAGAAGGCGCGGGTGCCCAGGTCGTACATCGCCTGGAGCTTCGCGGTGAGCGCGTTCCGGTCCGCGGGGTCGGAGTAGCAGATCGACGTGCCCGGTGAGACGGCGAAGGTGAAGCGCACATGGTTCGCCCGGGCCCGCTCCACCAGTTCGCCCAGCTCGGCGAGATTGTCCGCCGGGTAGGGCTCGCGCCACTTCTCCCGGTGGTAGGGGTCGTCCTTGGGCGCGTAGATGTAGGTGTTGGCCTTCACGTCGCCGTAGAAGTCCATCTGGTCCAGGCGTTCGGCGTGCGTCCACGGCGCGCCGTAGAAGCCCTCGATCGTGCCGCGCAGCGGCATCGACGGGAAGTCCCCGGCCTGGGCGCCGGCGACCGTCCAGCGGTCGTCGCCGCGCTGGAAGAGCTGGCGCAGCGTCTGCACGGCGTAGAACTGGCCTGCGCCGTCCGTGCCGCCGAGGGTGATCTGCGCCTGCGGTTTGCGTGCCGACACCCGTAGCGCGTAGCCCTCGGGGCGGTCGGGGACCGCCGTGTCACCGAGCGCCTGCGCGATGTCCGTACGGTCCGCGGGGCCGAGCCGGACGGTGAGCAGGCCGGCGGTTTCCGGGGGCGCGGCACCCGGCGGCACGACGTCGACCCGTTCGGCGCCGTGTGCCTTCAACTCGCGGATCAGACGGCGCTGTGCGGCGGCGTCCGTGCTGTCGTCCGCAACGAGGAGCACCCGGTCCGTGACGGTCGCGTCGTCACCGGAGCGGGAGAGGGACTGCGAAGGCGCGGTCAAGGGCTGCCCCGAACCCCCGGCGCCCAGCACCGCCGGCACCCCCGGCACCCGCATTCCGCCCCGGCCGACCCGCTGATCGGTCGCGAACGAACAGGACTCCCCCCGCATGGCCTCCGCCCCCCGCTTCGGCGTCAACTACACGCCCAGTCGCGGCTGGTTCCACCACTGGCTCGACTTCGACCTGGACGAGGTGCGCGCCGATCTCGACTCGATCGCCGCACTCGGACTCGACCACATCCGCGTCTTCCCCCTCTGGCCGCTCTTCCAGCCCAACCGCACGCTGATCCGCCCGCGCGCCGTCGAGCAGCTCGTCGCCCTGGCCGACGCGGCGGGGGAGCGGGGCCTGGCGGTGAACGTCGACGGCCTGCAGGGTCACCTGTCCAGCTTCGATTTCGTCCCCGCCTGGACGACCACCTGGCACCGGCGCAATGTGTTCACCGACCCCGATGTGACCGACGGCGAGGCGGCGTATCTGCGCACCCTCACCGAGGCACTGGCGGACCGTCCGCACTTCCTCGGCATGACCGTCGGCAACGAGACCAACCAGTTCTCCGGCGACCCGCACCCCGACCCCGACCTGATCACCGAGCAGCAGGCGGAGGGCTGGCTGCGGAAGATGGTCGGCGCCTGTGAGGCGGGAGCGCCGGGCCGGATGCATCTGCACGCCTCCTACGACGCCGCGTGGTACGTCGACGGCCACCCGTTCACCCCCGCTCACTCGGCCCGTATCGGCGCGGTGACCGCCGTGCATTCCTGGGTCTTCAACGGCACCGCGCAGCGCCACGGCCCGACCGGCGTCGCGACCGAGCAGCATGCGGCCTATCTGATCGAACTCTCCAAGGCGTGGGCGGACGACCCGCACCGGCCGGTGTGGCTTCCCCAGGTCGGCGCGCCCGCCCCGCACATCCCGGAGGAGCGGGCGGCGGCCTTCACCGCGGCCACTGTGCGCAACGCACTCGACTGTCCGGACGTCTGGGGCGTGACCTGGTGGTCCTCGCATGATGTGGACCGGTCGCTGGCCGACTTCCCGGAGCTGGAGTACGGCCTCGGGCTGCTCACCAACGACCGGCAGGTCAAGCCGGCGGGTGCGGCGTTCGCGGCGGCGGCGGACGAGCTGCGGCAGTCGGGACGGCCTGCCCGGGCGCGTACGACGGCGCTCGTGCTGGACGACGCGGGCGCGGGCGGGAAGGACCGTTCCGTGTGCGCGCCCGGTGGCGGCTACTTCGAGGCGTGGATGCGGCTGGCCGCGGACGGTGCGCGGCCCGCGTGCGTGTTGGCCGGGCGCACCGGCGACGCGGAGTACCTGGCCGTGCGCGGCATCGAGGAACTGGTCACGCCCGGCCGGCTCGGCTGACGCCCCGTCCGGCCCGGCTCCTTCCGTCCGTCCGTACCTCTGCCGTCCACTGGTAGTCCGAACCCGTTCCCGCACTGTGAAGGAAGCCCACCATGCACGACGACCGTTCCGTGACCGAGGTCCGTCTGAAGCGGGTTCTCGACGAACGCATCCGGCCCGCCGTCCACCCGCGGTCCGTCCCGCTCGAGGTGGGCGTCTGGCACGCGCCGGGCGAGCCGGTCCCGGTGACCGAGGGGCTGGCCGCTGAGCGCGCCCCGGTCGCCGTCGGCGACGCGTGGGGCGCCCCCTGGGGCACCAGCTGGTTCACGGTGTCCGGCACCGTGCCCGCAGACTGGGCGGGCAGCACCGTCGAGGCCGTGCTAGACCTCGGCTTCGACGACAACATGCCCGGCTTCCAGTGCGAGGGCCTGGTGTACCGCCCGGACGGCACGCCGGTGAAGGGGCTCAACCCGCGCAACACCTGGGTACGCGTCGCAGCCCCCGCCGCCGGCGGCGAACAGGTGCTGCTGCACATCGAGGCCGCGTCCAACCCGGTCGTCCTCGACTACCACCCCTTCCTGCCCACCGAGCTCGGCGACCGGGAGACCGCGGGCGACGAGCCGCAGTACCGGCTGGCCAGGATGGATCTGGCCGTCCGCGACGAGACGGTGTGGGAGCTGGTCCAGGACCTCGAGGTGCTGGGCGAGCTGATGGCTGAGCTGTCGCCGGAGGCCCCCCGCCGCTGGGAGATCCTGCGCGCGGTCGAACGGTGCCTGGACGCCGTCGACCTGCAGGACGTCGGCGGTACGGCGGCCGCCGCCCGCGAACGGCTGAGCGCCGTGCTCTCCGCGCCCGCGCACGCCTCGGCGCACCGGATCAGCGCGGTGGGCCATGCGCATATCGACTCCGCCTGGCTGTGGCCGCTGCGGGAGACCGTACGAAAGGTGGCCAGGACCGCCTCGAACATGACGGCGCTGCTCGAGGACGCGCCGGAGTTCATCTACGCGATGTCGCAGGCACAGCAGTTCGCCTGGATCAAGGAGCACCGCCCCGAGGTCTTCGCGAAGGTCAAGCAGGCCGTCGCCGACGGCCGCTTCGTGCCGGTGGGCGGCATGTGGGTGGAGTCCGACACCAACATGCCCGGCTCGGAGGCGCTGGCCCGGCAGTTCGTGCACGGCAAGCGCTTCTTCCTGGAGGAGTTCGGGATCGAGACCGAGGAGGTCTGGCTGCCCGACTCCTTCGGCTACTCGGCCGCGCTGCCGCAGCTCGTCGTGCAGGCGGGCGCCAAGTGGTTCCTGACCCAGAAGATCTCGTGGAACCGGAACAACAAATTCCCGCACCACACCTTCTGGTGGGAGGGCCTGGACGGCACCCGGGTCTTCACCCACTTCCCGCCCATCGACACCTACAACGCTCAGCTGTCCGGCCGGGAGGTGGCGCACGCGGTCCGCAACTTCCAGGAGAAGGGCGAGGCCACCCGCTCGCTCGCGCCCACCGGCTGGGGCGACGGCGGCGGCGGCACCACCCGCGAGATGCTGGCCCGCGCCAAGCGGCTCGCCGACCTGGAGGGCTCGGCGAAGGTCGTCTTCGAGAAGCCCTCGGACTTCTTCGAGAAGGCTCACCAGGAGTACCCCCACGCGCCCGTCTGGGTCGGCGAGCTCTACCTGGAGCTGCACCGGGCGACGCTGACCAGCCAGGCCCGCACCAAGCAGGGCAACCGGCGCAGCGAGCACCTGCTCCACGAGGCCGAGCTGTGGTCGGCGACGGCGGCCGTACGGGCCGGGTTCCGCTATCCGTACCGGACGCTGGACCGGCTGTGGAAGACGGTGCTGCTGCACCAGTTCCACGACATCCTGCCCGGCACCTCGATCGCCTGGGTGCACCGGGAGGCGGCGGACACCTACGCGGCGGTCGCCGAGGAGCTGGAGGGAATCATCGGCGCCGCGCAGGCCGCGCTCGCCGGTGACCCCTCGGCGGCCGGCCAGGTGGTCTTCAACGCCGCCCCGCACGCCCGCTCCGGTATCGCGGCGGGCGCTGCCGGAATCCTGCCGCCGGCCGTGGCGGTCACCGACTGCACGCCGCGCGAGGACGGCGGGTTCGCGCTCGACAACGGGCTGCTGCGGATCGGCGTCGACGCGCGCGGCCTGGTCGACTCGGCGTACGACCTGGTGGCCGACCGCGAGACCATCGCGCCCGGCCGCGCCGCCAACCTGCTCCAGCTGCACCAGGACTTCCCCAACATGTGGGACGCCTGGGACGTCGACCACTTCTACCGCAACACCGTCACCGACCTCACCGACGCCGAGACCGTGGAGGCGGCCGACGGCGCGGTACGGGTGGTGCGCGCCTTCGGCTCCTCCCGGGTCGAGCAGCTGCTGACGCTGCCGCCCGGTGCGCGCCGCCTGGAGATCGCCACCGAGGTGGACTGGCACGAGAGCGAGAAGTTCCTCAAGCTCGCCTTCCCGCTGGACATCCACACCGACCGCATCGCCGCCGAGACCCAGTTCGGGCACCTGTACCGGCCCACCCACACCAACACCAGCTGGGACGCCGCCAAGTTCGAGGCCTGCCAGCACCGCTTCGTCCACCTCGAGGAGCCCGGCTGGGGCGTGGCGCTGGTCAACGACTCGACCTACGGCTACGACGTCACCCGTGCGGCGGACGACGCCGGTACCGCCACGACCGTACGGCTGTCCCTGCTGCGCGCCCCGCGCTTCCCCGACCCGCGCACCGACCAGGGCGTGCACCGCTTCCGCTGCGCGCTGGTGCCGGGCGCGGCGATCGGCGACGCGGTGCGCGAGGGCCATCACCTCAACCTGCCCGAGCGGCGGCTGCCGGGCGACGCGGAGGTCGCGCCGCTGGTGTCCGTGGACCAGGACGCCGTGGTCGTCACGGCCGTGAAGCTCGCCGACGACGGAAGCGGCGATGTCGTGGTCCGGCTGCACGAGGCGCACGGCGGGCGGGTGCGGGCGCGGCTCACCGCCGGCTTCCCGGTCGCCTCGGCCACCCGCTGCGACCTGCTGGAGCGACCGGCCGCCGAGATCGACACCGACGGCCCGCACCTCCCGCTGTCGCTGCGCCCGTTCGAGATCACCACCCTGCGGCTGAGCCGCGGCACCGGCTGACAACCCGGCGAGAACGCGTCGGGCCCGCCGGTGGGAGTCGGAAGAAGGGAAAGCACCATGGACCGCAGAACGTTCATCGGCATGCTCGGCGCCGCGGGGATCACGGTCGGCCTCGGCGGCCCGGCCGGCCCCTTCCCACAGGTGGCGCACGCCGCCGGGAGCGAGACCACCGGGCGTGCGCCGCACCAGCCGTACATGCACGGCTACGACGCCGAGTCGCTGAAGAACTGGAGCCCGCGGAGCGACCGCTGGGCGAAGTACTTCCGCTCCCGGGTGCCGCTGGCCACCCGGATCGCACCGTTCGCCGCCACCCAGGCGGACCCGGGGCTGGCCACCGCCGCCTGCCGGGATGCCGGGATGCCGTGAAGGGTCTGCCGGCTCTCCCGCCCCCGGGCGCCGCGAGGCCGGCTCTCCCGAGCCCGGTTACCGCGACCGGCGGGAGAGCCAGGCCGCCGCCAGGGCGCCCGAGACGTTGTGCCAGACCGAGAAGACCGCCGCGGGCAGCGCCGCCGCCGGGCTGAAGTGGGCTGCCGCCAGAGAGGCGGCGAGGCCGGAGTTCTGCATGCCGACCTCGAAGGTGAGGGCCCGGCTGGCCGGGACGCCCAGGTGGAAGAGCCGGCCGACGCCGTAGCCGAGCGCCAGGCCGAGGCCGTTGTGCAGCACGACCGCCAGGAAGACCAGCGCGGCGGCCGACATGATGGCGCTCGCGCTGCCCGCCACCACGATCGCCACGATGGCGCCGATGGCCAGCACCGAGAGCCACGGCAGCACGGGCAGGGCCCGGGTGACGTACCGGCCGGCCAGGAGCCGTACGGCCAGCCCCGCGAGGACCGGGAGCAGCACGGTCTTGAGGATGTCCGTGACCATCGACCCCGCGTCGACCGGGAGGAACTCCCCGGCCAGCAGCAGCGCCAGCGGCGGCGTCACGAGCGGTGAGAGGACGGTGGACACGCTCGTCACCGAGACGGAAAGGGCCACGTCGCCACGCGCCAGATACGTCACGACGTTGGACGCCGTACCGCCGGGAGCGCAGCCGACGAGGATGAGCCCCGCGGCCAACTCCGGCGACAGCCCGAGCGCGTGGGCGATCAGCCAGCCGAGCCCCGGCATGATCACGTACTGGGCGGCCAGCCCGAGCGCGACGGCCCAGGGGCGCTGGAGCACGCTCCTGAAGTCGAGCGGGGTCATCGTCAGGCCCATGCAGAACATCACGACACCGAGCAGATACGGCACGGACGGCGCCCAGCCGGTGAACGACGACGGGCTGACCATCCCGGCCGCTCCCGCCGCCAGCACCAGCACCGGGAAAACGGTGACGGCGAGCCGCGCGCCGAGACCGGCGGGCGCGCCGCCGGTCTCGGTACGGGCTTCGGGCTCGGGGCTCTGATGTTCGGATCGCATCGCGCGATGCAACGCCCGTGAGGGGGTCCCGCGCAAGGCCGTCTCGCGATGCGATCACCGGAGGTGGATACGGCGGGCCGGGACGCCCGCCTCGCGCAGCGTGTCGTAGAGCTCCCCGGCCGGCCCCGGCGGTCCGTGGAGATGGACGTCGTGCCCGGCGATGTCGGGCAGCATCCGGGTCGGGCCGGTCGCGGTGATCTCGGCCCGCCGCCGCGCGGCCCGGCCATCGTGGTCGTCACGATTCCGTCCTCCCCGGTCCGCCCGTACGGCAGGACCCCCGCGGGCTCGCCCACTGATACGGACGCGAGCCCCCGTGTGCTCACGCGCGGGGGGAACAGGTCCCGGACGCCCGACCGCCCGGCCGTGCGTGGACCCGCGCGGCGGGCGCATGATGGGGGGAGGGCCGACCGGATGGGAGGCGGAATGACCAGGAAGAAGGACGTGCGGGTGCGCCGCGCGTACGAGACGGCCGAGCCGGACGACGGCGCGCGGGTGCTGGTGGACCGGCTGTGGCCGCGCGGGCTGTCCAAGGACGGCGCCGAGCTGGACGAGTGGTGCAAGGAGATCGCCCCGTCGCCCGAGCTGCGCCGCTGGTACGGGCACGACCCGGAGCGGTTCGAGGAGTTCTCGCAGCGCTACGAGGCGGAGCTGGCCGAGCCCGAGCGGCAGTACGCCCTGGACCGGCTGCGCGCGCTGGCCGGGAAGGGCTGGCTCACGCTGCTGACGGCGACGAAGGACCCGGCGTACGGGCATGTGACGGTGCTGGCGGACGCGGTGAAGACGGGCCGGTAGCGGCCCGGGAAGGACAGGGCCCCGGTCAGCTCTTGCGACGCTTGAAGCCGTCCGTCGGGATGCCGACCGAGGTCCCGTCCGCCGGCTTCGGGGTGACGGTCTCCCCGTAGCCGAACTCTTCGCAGGCCGCGTAGGTCTCGTCCTTGGGGCGGGTCAGCAGGGTGCACGCGCCACTCGATCACCTCTGCGGGCACGCTCGGCGGCGTGGCACAGAAGATCGTTCTGAACGCTCATCACGCGTCTCCTCCCAGGCCGGTGGCTCCTGAGGAGCACCGTGGACCGCTCCACCGACACCCCGCCGCGACCCGGATTGACGAAACATACGGTGGAGTGCATACTTATACCCATCAGCGTATGCATCGTAAGGAGAAACCCGTGACCGAGCGCGTCGTACTCGCCTACTCGGGCGGCCTGGACACCTCTGTCTGCATCGGCTGGATCGCCGAGAAGACGGGCGCCGAGGTCATCGCCGTCGCCGTGGACGTCGGCCAGGGCGGTGAGGACCTGGACGTCATCCGCAAGCGGGCGCTCGCCTGCGGTGCGGTCGAGGCCGAGGTCGCGGACGCCAAGGACGAGTTCGCCGACGAGTACTGCCTCCCGGCGATCCGGGCCAACGCCCTCTACATGGACCGGTACCCGCTCGTCTCGGCGCTCTCCCGGCCCGCCATCGTCAAGCACCTGGCCGCCGCCGCGCACAAGCACGGCGCCACCACCGTCGCCCACGGCTGCACCGGCAAGGGCAACGACCAGGTCCGCTTCGAGGCCGGCATCTCCTCCCTCGCCCCCGACCTGAAGTGCATCGCCCCGGTCCGCGACTACGCGATGACCCGTGACAAGGCGATCGCCTTCTGCGAGGAGAAGGGACTGCCGATCGCGACCACGAAGAAGTCGCCCTATTCCATCGACGCGAACGTCTTCGGCCGCGCCGTGGAGACCGGCTTCCTCGAGGACATCTGGAACGGCCCCATCGAGGACGTTTACTCCTACACCGAGAACCCGGCCGTCCAGCGCGACGCCGACGAGGTGATCATCACCTTCAAGGCCGGTGTCCCGGTGGCCATCGACGGCAGGCCCGTCACCGTCCTCCAGGCGATCCAGCAGCTGAACGAGCGGGCGGGCGCGCACGGCGTCGGCCGGATCGACATGGTCGAGGACCGGCTCGTGGGCATCAAGTCGCGGGAGATCTACGAGGCTCCCGGCGCGATGGCGCTGATCACCGCCCACCAGGAGCTGGAGAGCGTCACCGTCGAGCGCGAGCTGGCCCGCTACAAGCGCCAGGTCGAGCAGCGCTGGAGCGAGCTGGTCTACGACGGCCTGTGGTTCTCGCCGCTCAAGCGCGCCTTGGACGGCTTCATCGCCGAGGCCAACGAGCACGTCTCCGGTGACATCCGGATGACCCTGCACGGCGGCCGGGCCGTCGTCACCGGCCGTCGCTCGGAGTCGTCGCTGTACGACTTCAACCTGGCCACGTACGACACGGGCGACACCTTCGACCAGTCGCTGTCCAAGGGCTTCATCGAGCTCTTCGGGATGTCGTCGAAGATCGCCGCCAAGCGTGACCTCGCGCAGTAACCTGCCCAGCAGCAGTCAGCAGTCAGCAGCAGCCGCCTCCGCCGCCCCCGGGCGGCGGAGGCGGTCCGTATCCCGGACCGGCCAGACGGCCGGACCCGGCGGTTCAGCCGACCGCCCGGCACATGTGCACGAGGAGCATCGATGACGAACGGCCCGCAGACCCCGTCCCCGAGCGGCGGCGACGTCCGGCTGTGGGGAGGCCGCTTCGCGGCCGGGCCGGCGGAGGCCCTGGCCAAGCTGTCGGCGTCCGTCCACTTCGACTGGCGGCTCGCCCCGTACGACATCGCGGGCTCCCGCGCCCACGCGCGCGCCCTGCACACCGCCGGGCTGCTCACCGCCGACGAGCTCCGGCGGATGCTGGACGGCCTCGACCGGCTGGAGTCCGACGTCGCGGACGGCTCGTTCACCGGCACCGTCGCCGACGAGGACGTGCACACCGCCCTGGAACGCGGCCTGCTGGAGCGGCTCGGCCCGGACCTCGGCGGCAAGCTGCGGGCCGGCCGATCCCGCAACGACCAGGTGGCGACGCTCTTCCGGATGTACCTGCGGGACCACGCCCGGATCCTTGGCGGGCTGCTCGCCGAGCTCCAGGAGGCGCTGACCGGTCTGGCCGAGGCGCACTCCGATGTCGCCATGCCGGGCCGTACGCACCTCCAGCACGCGCAGCCCGTCCTCTTCGCCCACCACATGCTCGCCCACGTCCAGGCCCTGTCCCGGGACGCGGAGCGGCTGCGGCAGTGGGACGACCGTACGGCCGTCTCGCCGTACGGCTCGGGCGCCCTGGCGGGCTCCTCGCTCAACCTGGACCCGGAGGCGGTCGCCGCCGACCTCGGCTTCGAGCACGGCTCCTCGGCGAACTCGATCGACGGCACCTCGGCACGGGACTTCGCCGCCGAGTTCGCCTTCGTGACCGCGCAGGTCGGGGTCGACCTCTCCCGGCTCGCGGAGGAGGTCATCCTGTGGACCACCCGCGAGTTCGACTTCGCCCGCTTGCACGACTCCTGGTCGACGGGGTCAAGCATCATGCCGCAGAAGAAGAACCCCGACATCGCCGAGCTCGCGCGCGGCAAGGCCGGTCGTCTCATCGGCAACCTGTCCGGCCTGATGGCCACCCTCAAGGGACTCCCGCTCGCCTACAACCGCGACCTGCAGGAGGACAAGGAGCCGATCTTCGACGGGATCGACCAGCTCCACGTCCTCATCCCCGCGGTGGCCGGCATGGTTGCCACGCTCACGTTCCACGAGGAGCGCATGGCCGACGTGGCGCCGCTCGGCTTCTCGCTCGCCACCGACGTCGCCGACCACCTGGTCCGGCAGAAGGTGCCCTTCGCCGTCGCCCACGAGGTCGCCGGTGAGACGGTGCGGTACTGCGAGCAGCAGGGCAAGACGCTCTCCGAGCTCACCGCCGACGACCTGCCGCGGATCTCGGAGCACCTCGACGAGGGCGTGCTCGCCGTGCTCACTGTGGAGGGCTCCGTCTCCTCGCGCGACGGCCGCGGAGGCACCGCGCCCGCCCGCGTCAAGGAGCAGATCGCCGAACTGCGGGAGGTCCGCGGCCGGCTCGCCGAGTGGGCCGCCCGTCCCTGAGCGGGGTACGTGGTTGGTCCACCCCCGACGAGAGCCTTTAGAGTGACCCCCATGAACCTGTTCGAAGACCTGACCTGGCGTGGGCTCATCGCCCACTCGACGGACCCTGACGCCCTCGCGGCGCACCTCGGCGGCGGCCCGGTCAAGTTCTATGTGGGCTTCGACCCGACGGCGGCGAGCCTCCACATCGGACACCTCATGCAGCTCCTGATGGCGCGCCGGCTCCAGCAGGGCGGCCATGTGCCGCACCTCCTCGTCGGCGGCGCCACCGGGCTCATCGGCGACCCCAAGGAATCCGGCGAGCGGGTGATGAACGATCTCGACGTCGTGGCCGGTTGGGTGGAGCGGATCCGGCAGCAGACCCAGCAGTTCGTCTCCTTCGACGGCGACAACGCCGCGGTCCTGGTCAACAACCTCGACTGGACGCAGGGCCTGAGCGCGCTGGACTTCCTCCGCGATCTGGGCAAGCACTTCCCGGTCAACCGCATGCTCGCCCGCGACGTGGTCTCGCGCCGCCTCGAGTCCGGCATCTCCTACACGGAGTTCAGCTACGTGCTGCTCCAGTCCAACGACTTCCGCGAGCTGTACCGCCGCTACGGCGTGACGCTGCAGTCCGGCGGTTCGGACCAGTGGGGCAACATCACCGCCGGCGTCGAGCTCATCCGTCGCAGTGACCAGGGCAAGGTGCACGCGCTGGCCACGCCGCTCGTGACCAAGGCCGACGGGACCAAGTTCGGCAAGACCGAGGGTGGCGCCGTCTGGCTCGACCCCGAACTCACCAGCCCCTACGCCTTCCACCAGTTCTGGCTCAACGCCGAGGACGCCAAGGTGGTCGACTACCTGAAGATGTTCACCTTCCGCTCCCGCGAGGAGATCGAGGAACTCGAGAAGGCGACGGCCGAGGCCCCGTTCCGGCGCGAGGCGCAGAAGGCGCTGGCCGACGACGTCACCGACCTGGTGCACGGGGAGTCGGAGCGACGGGCCGCCGTCGACGCCGCGCAGGCGCTCTTCGGCCGGGGCGAACTCGGGGAGCTCTCGGCCAAGTCGCTCGAGGGCGTCATGCGCGAGGTGGGCGCCGCCGAGATCGCCGAGCCGGTGTCCTTCGCCGACGCGATGGTGCTGGCCGGGGTCGTCGACTCCAAGTCGGCTGCCCGGCGCGCGGTGCAGGAGGGCGGCGGCTACCTCAACAACGAGAAGGTGACCGACGCCGACGCGCTCCTCGACCGCGACTCGCTCCTGCACGGCCGCTTCGCCGTGATCCGACGTGGCCGCAAGACCGTCGGCGGCGTCTTCCTCGCTAGCTGATCTCGACGAGACCCTCGGGCTGGCGCGACGTCACGACGGCCCGGGTCCGGGCGGCCGACTGTGCCATGGCGTCGGCGAGCGCCGGGACCTGGTCCTTCGCCTCCGGGATGAGGTAGACCCTCGCCGGGCGGGAGCCGGAGTGTTTCGTGATGTACGTCGGCGCCCAGCGCATCGCCGTCGCCTCGAACCCGTCCGTGCCCTCGGTGAAGGTCACCTCGGCGACGTAGCCGTCGTAGGTGGCCGGCTGGGCGGGCCCGCTCTGGGCGATGAGGTTCCCCGTGCCGTAGACGACCCACTTCCCGTTCACCCGGTCGATGGGCTGCACGACGTGGGCGTGCTGCCCGAACACGAAGTCCACGTCGGGGGAGGCGGTCACCGCCTCGATGAAGTCGTGCTGCTGCGCGTTCGGCTCGTGCCGGTACTCGTCGCCCGCGTGCATGTGGATGGCGACGACGTCGNNGCGTCCTCGAGCGCGACGTCGGCGTCCAGGAGGTCGACGGCCCACTCCCGCCCCTCCGGTTTGGGGATTCCGTTCAGTCCGTAGGTCTGGGAGACGATGCAGACTGCGACGTCCTCGCCGGTGGTGATGATCGTCGGTGCCTCGGACTCCTCACGCGTGGCGTGGGTGCCCGCGGTGCGGATCCCGGCCGCGCGGTGCACCTGGAGGGTCCGCACCAGCCCCTCCCAGCCCTGGTCCAGTGTGTGGTTCGAGGCGGTGGTGCAGACATCCCAGCCGACCTTCGCCACCGCGGTCGCGACTTCTTGCGGCGCCGCGAACAGAGGGTAGTCCTTGAAGGGGCCGCCCGCCGGCGCGAACGGCACCTCGGCATGGCAGATGGCCAGGTCGGCTTCGCTCACCAGGGGTTGCAGGGACGCNNGCAGGGACGCGAGCATCGGATAGAAGTCGCGGCCTCCGCCGCCCGCCGCGCCGTCGAGTTCCGCGCTGCGCCAAAGGAGGTCGTGCCAGAGCAGGTCGCCGGACACGTTGATGATCACGCGCCTCGGCTCCCTCGGCGTCTGGGTGGGGGATGGCGACGGCACGGGGTCGGATGGCGTCGGCAGTGCCGGCGCGGAACTCGGCGACGGGGTCGCCGTGGCTTGGCTGGGCGACGGCCCGGTCGACGGTGTCGTGACACCAGGAGGAGCGACGGGCGGTGGCGCGCAGCCGATCAGGAGGAGGCCAACGGCGGCCCCGACAAGCACCTTCCTCATGGCACCAGAGTCTAGTGGGCGGGTGCGCGGTTGGGGGTTGACGGTGTGGTTGGGGTG
>DOWQ01000536.1 GCA_003519485.1 Streptomyces sp.
GAGCCGCGGGTCGGCCCGGGCCGCCGCGACGACCGCCGCCGGGCCGGCGAGCACCTCGGTGCAGCCGCGCGCGCCGCACCAGCACTCAGGCCCGTCCACGTCGAGGCAGATGTGCCCGATCTCGCCCGCGTTCCCGCTGGCGCCCCGGTACGTGAGCCCGTTGATCAACAGTCCGGCGCCGATGCCGGTGCCCATGTAGACGGCCGCGAAGGTGGAGGTCCCGCCGACGACGCCCGACCAGTGCTCGCCGAGCGCCGCCGCCGTGGCGTCGTTGTCCAGGACGACCGGCAGCCCGGTGGCCTTCTCCAGCGCGCGGTCGAGCGGGAAGTCCTCCCAGGGTCGCATCGCCGGGGGCGTCAGCCGCATGCCGCTCGTCGGGGTGAGCGGCCCGGGGGAGACGAGGCCCAGTCCCAGCACCAGCTCCCGGTCGATGCCGATCCCCTCGATGAGGGCGTCGACCTCCCGGGCCATCCGCGCGACGACGACCGGCGGGTCCTCGGCGCCCGCCCCCGCCCGGGACATCCGGGCGACCACGGAGCCGCCGAGGTTGGTGAGGACGTAGGTGATCCCGGCGACGTCCAGGTGCACGCCGACCGCGTACCGGGAGGACTGGTTGAGCTGGAGCAGGACCCGCGGCTTCCCGCCGGTGGACTCCGCGCGGCCCGTCTCCAGGACGAGCCCGTCGTCGATCAGGCGGCGTACGACGGTCGAGATCGTCGCGCCGGTGAAGCCGGTGGCCCGGACGAGCCCCACCCGGCTGATGGTGCCCGCCGCGCGGATCACGTCCAGTACGGCCGATCTGCTGCTCGTATGGGGTGTGGCCTGTGCCGGTCGGCTCGGTCCGCTCACTGAATCCTCCGCCCGCGCCCTGTTGCTGCGCGCTCACGATATCGGGGCGCTGCCGCGGCGGATCGCACCGCGGCGGCCAGCTTAGTTCAGCCGTCTTACGAAGTCTGTACGGGCCCGAGGAGGCGGGGGCGCAGGCCAGTCCGGCGGGCGGTAGGTGCGGCTCGGCGTCACGGTCCGGTCACGGTGCGGCCGCCTGTCGTGGGAGGTGTCATCTAGGGATCGCCGGGGTATTGACTTTCTTTCTTCACCGTCTTAACAATCTCTCCCACGGCTTGACGACGCCCCGACGGGCGGCGCACCGGGCACGTCGGAGTGCCGGCCAGTGACGAGAGGACAGATCATGTTCCTGCAGGCAAGGCGCCGGCGTGCGCGTACGGCGGCGGTCGGCATGGCGGCCGCAGCCGCCCTGTTGGCCAGTGGTTGTTCCGGGTCCGGGGGCAGCTCCTCCGGCGCCGACGACACCCTGATCGCCTTCACCGGCCAGGCGGGCGACTACCAGCGCAACTTCAACCCGTACTCGCCGACCATGATCGACGGGCCAGGCACGATCTTCGAGCCGCTCTTCTTCTACAACCTCACCGAGGACGAGGAGCCGACGCCGAGGCTCGGCACCGAGTACGCCTGGAACGAGGACGGCACGGAGCTGTCCGTCACCCTGCGCTCCAACGCGACCTGGACGGACGGCGAGAAGTTCACCGCCGACGACGTCGTGTTCACCCTGAACATGATCACCGAGCAGAAGACCATGAACAGCACGGGCTACCAGGGCAGGGCGACGGCGGTCGACGACACCCACGTGAAGATCGAGTTCGACGAGCCGGCGTTCATGGAGGGCCCGCAGGTCCTCGGCAAGATCTGGATGGTGCCGGAGCACATCTGGAGCAGGATCGAGGATCCGTCGAAGGACGTCATGAAGAACCCGGTCGGCACCGGCCCGTACATGCTGGACGAGTTCAAGCCGCAGGCGTTCACCATCAAGGCCAACCCCGACTACTGGGACGGCGAGCCGGCGGTCAAGAAGGTCCGCTACCTCTCCCTGTCCGGCAACCAGGCCGGCGCCGACGCGCTCGCGGCCGGCAAGATCGACTGGCAGACCGGCCCCGTCCCCGACATCGCCGGGGTCGAGAAGAACTACCCCGGCTACCGGGCCATCACGGTGCCGATGAACCAGACGGTCCTCATGACCTGCGCCAACACCGACCTCGGCTGCAAGGGCCCGCAGACGGACCCGGCCGTGCGCAAGGCGATCCACCGGGCCATCGACCGCACCCAGCTCAACGAGCTGGCCTTCCAGGGCACCTCCTCCGAGATATCCCCCGGTTTCGCGCTCCCCGAGCGCGACAAGGCACAACTCTCCGACGAGCTCGAGAACCCGGTCGCGCCCATGGAGCCGGACGTCGCCGGGGCCGCCGAGCTGCTGGAGGAGGCCGGCTACGCCAAGGGCGCGGGCGGCGTCTACGCCAAGGACGGCAAGCCGCTGGAGCTCACCGTCAAGGTCGTCTCCGGCTGGACGGACTACATCACCGCCGTCGACACCATGGCGCAGCAGCTGGGGAAGGCCGGCATCAAGGTCACCTCGCAGCAGGTGTCCTGGAACGAGTGGTCGGACGCGCGCGGCCAGGGCGAGTTCGAGCTGCTCATCGACTCCCTCTACCAGGGCCCGGCGCCCGACCCGTTCTACGTCTACAGCTACTTCTTCAGCAGCGAGACCTCGGCCCCGGTCGGCGAGGCGGCCAACCCGAACTTCTCCCGGTTCTCCGACCCGGCCGTGGACGAGGCGCTGGCGAAGCTGAAGTCGATCGACCCGGACGACACCGGGGCGCGCCAGGAGCAGTTCGACGTCATCCAGGCCACGCTCGAGGAGGAGATGCCGTACATCCCGGTGCTCACCGGCGGCACCACGAGCGAGTACCACTCCGACAAGTTCACCGGCTGGCCCACCCAGGACGACATGTACGCCTTCCCGGCGATCTGGAGCCGTCCCGACCACTCGCAGATCTTCATGAACCTCAAGCCGGCCGAGTAACAGCCGGCCGGTCAGGGATCCGTGAGCGGTTCCGTGGAGGAGCCATGGCGATGGGCGGTAACCGATGAGGTACTACTTCCGGAAGCTGGCGTTCTATCTGGCGGCCCTGTGGGCGGCCCTGACGCTGAACTTCTTCATCCCGAGACTGATGCCGGGCAACCCGGTGGACACTCTGATGGCGAGGCTCCAGCAGCGCGGCGGCTCCGTGGACCCGTCGGTCCGCAGGTCCTACGAGCTCCTCCTCGGGACCGACACCGAGGAGCCGCTGTGGGGCCAGTACGTCTCGTATCTGGGCAATCTGCTCCGCGGTGACCTGGGCATCTCGGTCAGCGCGTTCCCGGCGCCCGCCGCCGAGGTGATCCGGCAGTCGCTGCCCTGGACGATCGTGCTGGTGGGCATCGCGACCCTGCTGTCGTTCGTCATCGGCATCACCCTGGGCACGCTCGTCGGCTGGCGGCGCGGCACCTGGCTGGACAATCTCGTGCCCGCCACCACCGTCCTGGCGGCCGTGCCGTACTTCTGGCTCGCGCTGATCCTGGTCGCACTGCTCGGCTCGGCCCTGCGGTGGTTCCCGCTGATGGGCGGCTACGACGTGATCCTCACGCCCGGCTGGACCTGGGAGTTCATCGGCTCCGCCGTCTACCACGGGACGCTGCCCGCGCTGACGATCGTGATCTCGTCCGTCGGCGGCTGGCTGCTGGGGATGCGGAACATGATGGTCTCGGCGGTCTCCGAGGACTACATCCTCACCGCCCGCGCCAAGGGGCTGCGGGACAGCCGCATCATGACCCACTACGCCTCGCGCAACGCGGTGCTCCCGTCGGTCGCCGGGTTCGCGATCTCCCTCGGCTTCGTGGTCGCCGGATCGATCATCACCGAACAGGTGTTCTCGTATCCCGGCATCGGCGGCAAGCTCCTCCAGGCCGTGCAGAACAACGACTACGCCCTGATGCAGGGGATCTTCCTGGTGATCACCGTGGCCGTGCTGGGCACCAACCTGATCGTCGATCTGCTGTACGGGCTCATCGACCCCCGCACCCGAGCCGGCAACTGAGCCGAGGAGCCGACAACGTGACGAACATCAGCCCGGCCCCCGCCGAAGAGGCCGCCGGCAGTCCGCCGGGGCCCGGGGCCGCACCCGTTACCGCCGTCCCCGGCAGCAGGGTCAGGAGTGGCTGGCGCTCGCTGATGCCGCGCTGGTCCCCCAAGCTCGGCGTCGGCCTGGCCCTCGTCGTGCTCATCTCGCTCTTCGGCGCCCTGGGCCCGCTGTTCGTGGGCGACCCGGACACGGTCCGCAACATCGGCATGACGGCGCCGGGCGGCGAGTTCCTGCTCGGCACCACCCAGACCGGGCAGGACGTCTTCTCCCAACTCGTGCACGCCACCCGCGGATCGCTGCAGATCGGCCTGCTCGTGGGGATCATGGCCACCCTGCTGTCGGCGGTCTTCGGCATCGTCGGCGGCTACGTCGGCGGCGCGGTGGACGAGGTCTTCTCGCTGTTCTCCAACGTCATGCTGGTCATCCCCGGCCTGCCGCTGGTGATTGTCATCGCGGGCTTCGTGCCGGCCGCGCAGCGCGGCTGGTGGACCATCGCCGTCGTGCTGGCGATCACCGGTTGGGCCGCGTCCGCCCGGGTGCTGCGCGCCCAGACCCTCTCGCTCCGCAACCGGGACTACGTCTCCGCGGCCCGGGTGGCCGGCGAGAAACCCTGGCGGGTGGTCTCCGTGGAGATCCTGCCCAACCTGCTGCCCCTGCTGGCCTCGCAGTTCGTCTTCGCCGTCATCCTGGCGATCCTCAGCGAGGCGGGCCTGTCCTTCCTCGGCCTGGGCGCGTCCAACTCCTCGACGCTCGGCACGATGCTCTTCTACGCGCAGAACGGCTTCGCGCTGCAGAAGGAGGCCTGGTGGTGGTTCGTACCGCCGGGACTGGTCATCGCGCTGTTCGGCTGCGGCCTCTCGCTGATCAACTTCAGCATCGACGAGATCATCAACCCGAAGCTGCGGAACATCCCCCGCAAGGGCGGCCGCACCGCGCCGAAGCCGTTCGAGCGGGACCCCGCCGAGGCCGCCGCGGTCCTCGTGCCGGCTCCCCGGGACGGGAACAGGAACGCGGGCCGGAGCGAGGTGGCGAGCGGTATCCCGAGCGAGACCGAGGAGGGGGAACGGAGCGGCGCCGGCGGCCACCCGGAGCCCGTGCTCACCGTCCGCCGGCTCAATGTGGTGTACGGCGCGGAGAAGCCGGTGCACGCCGTCAAGGACGTCTCGCTCACCCTCGGGCGCGGCGAGATCCTCGGCCTCGCCGGGGAGTCCGGCTGCGGCAAGACCACCCTCGCGTACGCCATCAACCGGCTGCACCTGCCGCCCGCCGAGGTGACCTCCGGCTCGGTCACCTTCCACGACCGCGGCGGCGAGGACATCGACGTCCTCGGCCTGGAGCGGGAGGAGCTGCGCCGGTTCCGCTGGGCGAAGCTCTCGATGGTCTTCCAGGGGGCGATGAACGCCCTCAACCCGGTCATCTCCATCCACGCCCAGCTCGACGACGTCCTCACCACCCACCGCCCCGACCTGCCCGCTCCCCGGCGCCGCGAGTGCTGCGCGGAGGTGCTCCGTCTCGTCGGCGTGGACCCGCGCCGGCTCGACTCGTACCCGCACGAGCTCTCCGGCGGGATGCGGCAGCGCGTCATGATCGCCATGGCGCTGCTGCTCGACCCGCAAGTGATGATCATGGACGAGCCGACGACCGCGCTCGACGTGGTGGTCCAGCGCGGCATCCTCCGGGAGATAGTCCGGTTCCGCGACGAGCTGGGCTTCGCCGTCGTCTTCATCACCCACGACCTGCCGCTGCTGCTGGAGCTCAGCGACCGGATCGCCGTCATGCGCGAGGGCGAGGTCGTCGAGTACGCCACCGCGGCGGACCTCCACCAGCGGCCCCGGCACCCGTACAGCCGGCAGCTCCTCGACTCCTTCCCGAGCCTGACCGGCGCGCGCGGCTCGTTCATCCGTACGGGAGAGTCCGGCGCCCGGGCCCACGACACCGAACCGCACCCGAACGAGAGGGCTCCGCGATGACCACGCTCGAGGTCCGCGACCTGGTCAAGGACTTCTCCATCCGCTCCGGCCTCCGGCACTCCCGGCTGCGGGCGGTGGACCAGGTGTCCTTCACCCTGGTGCCCGGCCGCACGGTCGCGCTCGTGGGCGAGTCCGGCTCGGGCAAGTCCACGGTCGCCCGGATGATCGCCCGGCTGGAGAAGCCCACCGGAGGGACGATCACCGCGACGGGGCCGGACGGCGCCCGGGTGGACCACCGCCGCTACCGCGACCATGTGCAGATGGTTTTCCAGGACCCGTTCGCCTCGCTCAACCCCTTCCACACGATCGAGCACCACCTGATCCGCCCGCTCAAGCTGCACGGGCGTGCCGAGGGCAAGGACGAGCTGCGCGGCCAGGTCGAACGCCTGTTGGAGCGGGTGAATCTGTACCCGGCGGCCGACGTCGCACAGCGCCGCCCGCACGAGCTGTCCGGCGGCCAGCGCCAGCGCGTCGCCATCGCCCGAGCCCTGGCCCCCGGCGCGCAGGTCGTCATCGCGGACGAGCCGGTCTCCATGCTGGACGTCTCCATCCGGCTCGGGGTGCTCAACCTGATCGCCCGGCTCCAGCGCGAGGACGACCTCGCCGTCCTCTACATCACCCACGACCTCGCCACCGCCCGGCACTTCTGCGACGACATCCTCGTGATGTACCGGGGCCGCGTGGTGGAGCGCGGCGCCGCGGACGACGTCATCCTGAACCCGCAGCACCCCTACACCCGGCTGCTCGCCTCCGCGGCCCCCGACCCGGACTCGGCCGGCGGGCGCGATAGCCTGCTCGCCGCCGCCGCACCGGTCGAGCCCGCCGGCTCCGGCCCGGCCCT
>DOWQ01000425.1 GCA_003519485.1 Streptomyces sp.
CCGACCACATGGGCCGCTTCGATGCCGAGCGCGTCGAGCAGCGCGGCCGCGTCCCCGGCCATGTCGGCGAGGAGGTACGGCACGCCGGAGGTGTCGCCCGCCAGGATCGCGCGCACATCGGGCCGCGGGCCTCCCTCCAGGTGGTCCGACAGACCGCAGTCACGGTTGTCGAACCGGATGACGAAGAACCCCCGCGCGGCGAGCGCCCGGCAGAACTCCGGGTGCCATGCCGTCATCTGGGTGCCCAGACCGTTGATGAGCAGCAGGGCGGGCTGCCCCGGATCACCGACCGTGTCGTACTCGAACTGCCGGCCGTGGCCGTCCGCACGTGGCATTCGCACTCCCCACTTCGCATACCATCCGGTCGGTATCGTAGTGCCGAATCCGCCCCCGCGGGAGGGCGGCGACGGGGGAAAGTCGCCCCGGCCCCGCGGAACCGGCGCGCTCGGCCGTGGCGCATCGGGAGCGGCGGTCCGGGGCCCGGACGGTCAGGACTGCTCGAGGCCCGCCAGTCGCAGTACCGCGTCCACACCGCGGTGCGAACCGGTGACCGCGCCCGCCGGCAGGACGTACGAGCGCAGCCCGGCGGCGACCGCGCCGCCGTCCTTGGCCGGGTGGTCACCCACCATCAGGGTCTCGCCCGGTCCCACTCCCAACTCCCGGCAGGCATGCCGGAACAACCGCGGGTCCGGCTTCTCGGTGTCGTGCTCGTAGGAGTGCACCCAGGAGGAGAAGTGGTGGCCGAGCCGGTGATGGCCGAAGGTGGCCCGCAGGTCCCAGCCCACATCGCTCACCACTCCCAGGGCGATCCCGCGGTCCGCCAGGGCGGACAGCGTGGCCTCACTGTCCGCGTACGGCACCCAGAGCGCGGGGTCCCGCAGTTGCTCGTACAGGGACTCGGCGATCGGCGCCAGCTCCGGGACCGAGGCGTACCAGGTGGTGAACGCATGCTGATGCGCGGCTGACGACACGTCACGGCCACGCTGGGCCGCGACTACGCCGGGGTTTGCCAGGCCGGCCTCGAGCCCGCTGAGCATGACCTCCATCAGCGCCTCCTCCACCGGGTCCCCCATCGCGGCCCGGATGCGGTCCGCGTACGACGCGATCTGGAACAGGGTGCCGGAGAAGTCGAAGAGCACGGCCCGCACGGCCGGCGGGGGTCCGGACACGGCCGCGGGACGGATCGGGCCCTCGGGGCCGGAGACGGGGAGCGAAGTCATCCGCTCTCCCTATCGCAGCCCGGTCCGGAAGGCCAGCGATCCTGCGGAAACCCGGCCGATGCCGACGCCCGCGTCATGGGCTGCAGACGGGGCGGCGGCCCATGACGGGGCGTCGGCGGTCCCGGGGCCGGTCCGGGGGTCATGCGTCAGCCGTTCGCGAGGACCTTCTCCGCGGCCGGTGCCGCGGCATCGGCTTGCCCCACGACCCGGAACTTGCGCAGCTGCGCCGTGCAGTGGATGCCGATGGCCGAGATGACCATGAGCAGTGCAGCGACGGGCCAGTAGTGACCGCCCGCGAGCGCCGCCAAGGAGAGGGCGGCCAGCGGGGCGAGGGCACCGAAGATCATGTTGCAGAGCTGGTAGGACAGCGAGATGCCGGTGTAGCGCACGTGTGGCTCGAAGCCCTCGGCGAGGATCGCGGCGATCGGCCCGTACAGGGCGGACATCACGAACCGCATGGCCAGCATCATCAGATAGATCAGGGCGACACTGCCGGTGCCCCTCACCAGGAATTGCGGCACGGCCAGCAGGATGACACCGGCGAGACCTCCGGATGACTGACCTGATCTTCACCCATATATCCCTGCGGCTGCCGGGCCCCGACCAGCACTTCCTGATCAACCCCTACGGGCTCCTCTTCGAGGAGATCACGGCGGCGAACCTGGTCCGGATCGACATGGCCGGGAATCCCGTCGACGCCACGCCGCACAAGGTCAATCCGGCGGGCTTCGTCATCCACAGCGCCATTCACGCCGCCCGCGCCGACGCCCACTGCGTACTCCACACGCACACCAAGGCCGGCTGCGCCGTCGCCGCTCAGCAGGGCGGGCTGCTGCCGCTCAACCAGATGTCGATGGAGTTCCACAACCGCGTGGGCTACCACGACTACGAGGGCGTGGCGCTCAACCTCGACGAGCAGCGGCGGCTCGTCGAGGACATCGGCGACCACCCCGCGCTGATCCTGCGCAATCACGGCCTCCTGACCGTCGGCGAGTCCGCGGCCCGGGCGTTCCTCCGGATGTACTACCTGGAGAAGGCGTGCGAAATCCAGGTCACGGCCCAGGCCGGCGGCGCCGCGCTCACCGTCCCGTCCGACAGCGTGTGCGAGTACACCGCCCGGCAGCTCGCCGGCGAGGCGTCCGCTGATCTCCAGGACGACGACGCCTACGAACTCGCCTGGGCGGCCATGCTGCGGCTGCTGGACCGGGTCGCCCCCGGCTACAGCGACTGACCTGCGTACGGACGCCGGAGACGCGGCGGCGCGCCGTACCGGCGGACACCGCGGGGCTCGGGCTGCGGCCCGGGCCCCGCGACGCCGCACCGAGCCGCCCGGCACGCCGAACGGAGCGCCGCGCGGCGGCCGCGTTGGCCGGACCTCACCCTCCCGACAGCGCCTCACCGCCCGGTGTGCTCTCCACCGCCGGGCAGCGAGGCGCTGTTTACTGCCGTGGATCGACAGCGCCCGCGGCCTTGTGCTGTACCTGCCAGTAGGACATCCTCCCGGGGAAGGCAAACCGGAAGCAGACCTGCCGGTTCCGCCTTCCGTACGGACGCCCCCATCCGACGAGGAGAACCGCGGTGATGACAGTGATACGAGTCCCCCGAAGCCGGACGGCGGTCGGCCTGCTGGCCGCCACCGCTGTACTCGCCCTCAGCACCTCGGCACCGGCGGGCGCCGTGCCGCAACCGGCCCAGGGCGGGGCCGAGACCGGATACATCGTGACGCTCAAGGGCGAGCCCGGCGCCCTGACCTCGGCCGTCGCCAAGGCGCAGAGCCGGACTCTGGCGAGCCGCTACGGCGCGCGTGCCGACCACACCTACACCGAGGCGCTGCACGGGTTCTCGACCCACATGACCAAGGCCGAGGCCGCACTGCTGGCCGCCGACCCCTCGGTCGCCGCCGTGACTCCGGACCGCGAGGTGACCACGTCCGCGACCCAGCCGAGCCCGCCGTCCTGGGGCCTGGACCGGATCGACCAGCCCGACCTGCCGCTGGACAACTCCTTCAGCTATCCCGACACCGCGGGCAGCGACGTGACGGCGTACATCATCGACACCGGAGTACGCATCAGCCACCAGGACTTCGGCGGCCGGGCGTCCTACGGCTATGACGCCATCGACAAGGACATGACGGCCGCCGACGGCCACGGGCACGGCACGCACGTGGCCGGCACCGTCGCCGGATCGTCCTACGGCGTCGCCAAGCAGGCGGACATCGTCGGCGTCCGGGTCCTCGACGACAGCGGCAGCGGAACGACCTCGCAGGTCATCGCGGGCATCGACTGGGTGACCAAGAACGCCAGCAAGCCCGCGGTGGCCAACATGAGCCTCGGCGGCATCGCGGACTCCGCGCTGGACGAGGCCGTGCGCAACTCCGTCGCCTCCGGCATCACCTACGCCATCGCCGCGGGCAACTCCAGCGCGCCCGTGAGCGCCTACTCACCCGCCCGCGTCGGGGAAGCCATCACCGTCGGCGCCACGCAGAAGAACGACGCGATGGCCGTGTACTCCAATTACGGCTCGGGCGTGGACATCCTGGCCCCCGGCTCGTCGATCACCTCCGCCTGGAACACCGGCGACTCGGCGAGCAACACCATCTCCGGCACCTCGATGGCCACCCCGCACGTCGCCGGAGCCGCCGCCGTCTATCTCGCCGGCCACCGGACCGCCGGCCCGGCGCAGGTGTCCGACGCCCTGACCTCGGCGGCGGCCAGCAACAAGATCAGCGGCAACCTGTTCTCCCCGAATCTCCTGCTGCAGATCACCGGCTGACCCTTCCTGTCCCACTGGCGTCCGGTCCCCACCCGTCCACGCGGGTGCGGGCCGGACGGCCTCTTGCGTTCCGGAGCGCTCTCCGCTCCGCCACCGCCCCCGACCTCGGTACTACGTGTACGTCCCCCCCTTCCCGGCTTCGAAAGGCACCTCGTGCCCAGACCACTCGGAATCCCCACCTCCGCCGCACGTCCGCCCCGACGCCCGCAAGGGCGCCGGTTCCTGGCCTCCGCTGCCGTCCTCGCCGTCACCGTCGCGTCCGGCGCCCTGGTGGCCACCACGAGCGGCCCCGCCGCCGCTGAGCCGGCGAACGCGCACTGCGGGACGAGCACCGGCGACACCGGAACACAGTCCTGGACGGACCACGCCGAACTCGGCGAGCGGCTCTCGCGCCTGGAACGGCAGCACCCCGACGCCATCGCCGTCGAGCAGGCGGGGACCTCCAACCGCGGACGGGCGATCTGGACCGCCCGCGTCGGCACCGGGCCCGAGGTCGTCCTGGTCACCAGCGAGATCCACGGCAACGAGAAGACGGGGACCGAGGCACTGCTGTCCCTGCTGAGCACTCTCTCGGCGGACACCCCGTACGCCCGCTCCCTGCGCAAGCAGATCACCCTGGTCGCGATCCCCAAGATGAACCCGGACGCCGCCGAGCTGGACCGGCGCGGCAACGACCGGACCTGGCAGGAGATCGTCGCCGACTTCCCGCAGCTCGCGGGTGCGAAGCCGGGCTGGAACTACTACGACCGGACGATGCAGGGCGACGACTACGCGACGCGTCCCGGCTCGGACGTGAACCGCGACTACAACCCCGACCTCGGCTACGTCCCCCGCCCGCAGGACTTCCCGGGCAGCTCGGCACAGCCGGGCTGGTACGTCCAGCCCGAGTCGCAGACCGTCCGCGACGTCTACACCGGCCTCCAGCGGGAAAAGGGCGCGGTGGACGTCTATGTCGACCTGCACCACCAGGGGCCGTGCTACGTCGACGAGGCCGGTGACGACCGCGTGACCATGTCGCTGTCGGGTCAGTTCGTGCCCGACCCCGGCACCCCCGAGGGCTCCGAGTACGCCGAGTACGCCGAGTACGCCGACTCCTACCGCTACGACTTCTCGCGCCGGCTCAACGTCGCCGCGTACGACGCGCTGCGCTCCTACGGCGAGTCGCCGTTCGGGAACATCACGCTCTACCCCCAGGGACTGGACCTGCCCGGCACCGCCCTCGGCTCCTTCGCCCTCAACGGCTCCGGCACGGTGCTGTTCGAGGTGCGCGGCCAGACGCAGAGCTGGGGCGCGAAGCAGCGCGGCCAGCTCAACGCGACCGTCGCGCGCGGCCTGACCGGCATTCTCGAGTCCGTCGCCGACGGCTCGGTGCAGGACATCGACCCCGAGCGGTACGAGGAGATCCCCACCACCGACAGGTGACCCGGATCCCGGTCCGGCAGCCGGCGCGCCGCCGCCGGACCGGGAACCCCGTCGGCGCCGGCCGGCCCCTCCTCACCGGGAGGGGCCGGCCGGTCCTCCGTGCTGCCGTACGGCCTTTCACGACCCGGACGACGAGCCGCCCGGCCGAAGAGACCCGACCCGGGCCAGCTCGGCGTTCCGGGTCTCCGGCATGAGGTGGATCACGACGAGGGCCACCAGCAGCAGCACCACGGTGTAGAGCAGGAACACCCAGTCCATGCCGTTCCTCGCCATCATGGCCTGCAGATAAGGCGCGCTGCCACCGCAGGCAGCCACCGCGATCGCGTACGGGACGCCCACACCGGCGGTGCGCATACCGGTCGGGAACATCTCGGCGTACACCGCCGGCAGGATCGCCGAACTGGCGGCGATGACGAGCATCGCTGTCGTCATGGCCACGCCGAGCTGCCAGACCTCGTCGTCGATCAGCCAGTGCAAGGGGAACGTCAGCAACGCCATTCCGGCGTAGGAACCGAACATGACCGGCTTACGGCCGATCCGGTCCGAGAGGATGCCGAACACGGGCAGCACCGCGATGAACACGATGTCGGCGATCACCCCGGCCCACAGCGCGGCCTGGGGATCGAAGCCCTTGACCGCGATCGCCTGCGCGGGGGCCGACACCACCCAGGTGTAGAAGGCCACGGTGCCGCCGAGCGTGATCCCGATGACCCGCAGGCAGGCGGTGCGGTTCGCCCGGAAACCCCGCCACAGGGACGGCCGGACAGGGACGGACCGCTGCTCGGCACGCTCCTGTTCGAATGCCTCGGTCTCGGCGAGGCGCATCCGCGTCACCAGCGCGTAGACGCCGATCAGACCGCCGATGACGAACGGCACCCGCCAGCCCCAGGCGTGCAGCTGCTCACCGGTGAGCGCGCCGGCGAGGACGGCTCCGAGCACCGTCCCCACGAGAATTCCGCAGGTGCCGGAAACGTAGATCAGGCTCGACCAGCGGCCACGCCGCTCACGGGGCGCCATCTCCGATACATAAGTCTGCGCCGTGGGGAGCTCGCCGCCGTGCGCCAGCCCCTGCCCGAGCCGGGCCAGCACCAGGACGAATGACGCCCCCACCCCGATCGTCGAGTACGTCGGAGCGAGGCCGATGACCAGGCTGCCCGCGGAGGCCAGCCCGACCGAGGTGATCATGGCGGCGCGCCGGCCTCTACGGTCACTGAGCAGGCCGAACACCAGACCGCCCAGTGGCCGCATGAGGAACCCGACGGCGAAGATGGCGAGCGTGGACATCAGCGCCGAGGTGGGGTCCGACTCGGGGAAGAACTGGGTGGCGAAGAACGGGGTGAAGATGGCGTAGACGTTCCAGTCGTACCACTCCAGCGCGTTGCCGATGCCGGTACCGACGACCGTGCGCCGGCGAGCGGCACGGTCCTGACCGGCGGCCGGTGCGGTGCCGGGCTCTCCCGGGGCGGCGGTGGAGTCAGAGGTCCTGGACATGGGTGTCTCCATGAGGTCGGCGCAGGGTCGCGCTGCGGGAGGCCATCAGGCGGTTCCGGTTCCGGCGGAGTTCGCGGCTGTGAGGGCGAGTCGACGCAGCGCCAGTTCGGCGTAGAGAGCAGCGCCGTCGCCGAGCACACCGTCGTCGAACACGGCGAGCGGTGAATGGTTGTTCGGGGCTTGATCGACGTTCCGGTCGGCCGGGCACGCACCGAGCAGCACCATCGCTCCCGGCACCTCGCCCAGCACCCGGGAGAAGTCCTCGGACGCGGCGATCGGTCGTTCGGCCCAGGCGAACCGCTGTTCACCGTGCACCTCGGCGACCGTGTCGGCGACGAACTCCGCCTCAGCGGCGTCGTTGACGGTCACCGGGTACTGCTCGGTGTAGTCGAGGTCGACCGCCAGACCGTGCGCGGCCGCGATACCCCGGCACACCCGCACGGCGCCGTCCTTGATCCGGCCGTGTGCCGCGGCCGAGAAGGAACGGACGGTCGCTTCGAAGCGCGCCAGTTCGGGGATCACATTGCTCTGGGTGCCGGCGTGAAAGGTCCCCACCGTCAGCACGACGGGATCGAAGGGGTCGAAGGAGCGGGTCACGAAGGTCTGCAGGGCGTTCACCATCTCGCATGCGGCCGGAATGGGATCCCTGGCGTGGTGCGGGGCCGAGCCGTGTCCGCCTGCACCGCGAACCGTGACGCGGAGGGTGTCGGAGGCGGCCAGCGCCGGGCCGCGCCGGGTGGTGAACATCCCGTTGGCGAGCGTCGCCGAGTTCACATGCAGGGCGTAGGCGGCGACCGGACGGGAACCGGCCGCGTCCAGAACGCCCTCGGCCAGCATGTGCCCGGCCCCGTCGTATCCCTCCTCCCCCGGCTGGAACATGAACACGACGGAGCCGGCCAGCGCGTCGCGCCGCGCGGAGAGCAGGCGGGCCGCGCCGACCAGCATCGCGGTGTGCAGATCGTGTCCGCAGGCGTGCATCCGGTCGCCGGCCCGGGAGCTGTAGTCCAGTCCGGTGCGCTCGGTGACGGGGAGTGCGTCCATGTCGCCGCGCAGCAGCACGGTCGGCCCGGGACGCGCGCCGCGGAGCACGCCGGTCACCGAACTGAGCCGCGCGCCGTGGGAGAGCTCCACCGGCAGACCGTCCAGCGCCGATGTCACCCTCTCCTGGGTGCGCGGCAGGTCCAGGCCGACTTCGGGTTCCGCGTGCAGGGCGCGGCGCAACCGGGTCAGCCCGTCCTGCAGGCCACGGGCGTCCTCTCGTACCGACACCGGTTCTCCTCATCGTTCGTGGTGGTCTCGCCAGGCATCCCCATGTGGCAGCGTGGTTGCCGGAATGATGACACTGGATGGACAACGACCCCTGAGACGCAGGATAATTTCTTGATGAGCGATCGTTTGCAGGATCCTGCCGGTCCCGGGATCGAGGAGCTGGACCTGAGTCTGATCAACACCTTGCAGCTCGATCCACGAGCTCCGTGGTCACGGGTCGGCAGGGCGCTCGACCTCGACCCGGTGACAGTGGCCCGGCGGTGGGCCCGGCTGCGGGATGCGGGCACCGCCTGGGTCACACCGCAGCTCGGCCCGCCCCGGAGTGCGCAGGTCTTCACCGCCCTTGTGGAAGTGGACTGTGAAGCTGGCCGGGCGCCCGAAGTGGCCGGCACTCTCGCGACGTGGCCGCATGTGGTGACCGTCGAGCACACCAGCGGCGGGCGGGACCTGATGCTGACCGTGGCCGTACCCAGTCTCAGCTCTCTGTCCCGTTACCTGATGGAGGTGCTGGAAGCGCTGCCCGGGGTGCGTACCACCCGTACCCAGCTGGTCACCCGGATCTACGCCCAGGGCGGCGCCTGGCGTCTGCGGGCTCTGGACGCCCGCCAGCGGGCCCGGCTGGCCACCGCCGGCAACGGCCACGCGGCGGCCGCCTCGCGCCTGCTCACCGAGCACGACCGAAGGCTGATGACCCGGCTGTGCGTCGACGGCAGGACTTCCCTGGCCGATCTCGCCTCGGACACCGGTGTCAGCGTGAGCACCGCACGGCGTCGGCTGCACGCGCTGCTCACCAGCGGGGACCTCGTGCTGCGCTGCGAGGTCGCCCAGCCGTTGTCCGGGTGGCCGGTCTGCGCCGGGGTCATGGCGCACGTACCGGGTGACGCGCGGGACATCATCGCCCAACAGCTCGCCGCTCTCCCGGAAACCCGGTTGTGCCTCGCCGTCACCGGCGGCAAGGCCAACCTCTACTACGGCGCCTGGCTGCGTTCCCTGGAGGACGTCCAACAGCTCGAGTACAAGCTCGCCGAGCAGGTGCCGCGCCTGACGATTCTCGACCGCGTGGTCGTCCTGCGTTTCGTCAAGCGCATGGGCCGGATTCTGGACGCCGCCGGACGGAGCACCGAGGTCGTGCCGATGGACATCTGGTCCGACCCCTTCGGGCCCGCGAACCCCGGGTAGCGCCCCGGGTCCACGGCCTTGGCCAACGGGCCGGGGAAGCCCGCTGCCGACCGCGCGGCCCGCCGCCGAAGGCTGGTTATGCTGGCAGCCGCTACCGCACCCGCCCATGATCACCGCAGAGACGAGGGCACCGTTGTCCGATCCGACAAGGCCGAAGGACGTGGGCGCGGCCGGTCCGCGGGAACCGCTGGGCGGGCGTACGGCCGGCACCCTGCGGCTGCTCCTGGAGGGCGCGGAGAGCGCCGGGGTGCGCGCACTCGTCACGCCCGCCGGGCTCGACGCACCGGTCCGCGGCACGGTGATCCACGACCCCGGCGACCCGCTGCCGCCCTCCCCCGCGGCCCTGCTGCTGCTCGTCGGCACGGAGGTCTCGGAGCCGCGGGNNCTCCGGCAAGCCGCCGAACAGGGCTTCTCCGGGGTGGTGGTGAAGCGGCGGGGGCAGGATCCGGCGCGGCTCGTCGAGGAGGCGCGGGACTGCGGGATCGCCCTGCTGGAGGCGGGCGACGCGGTGCCGTGGCGGTACGTGGACGCGGCGCTGAGCTGCGCGCTCGCGGCGTACGGCATCGGGGACGCGGCCGGGTTCGCACCGGCCGGCGGCGAGGAGCTCTTCGCACTGGCCGACACCCTCGCGGTCGTCGTCGGCGGCTCGGTGGCGATCGAGGACCTCGACCAGCATGTGGTCGCGTACTCCAAGGTCCTCGGCCAGCGCATCGACACGCTGCGCGAGCGCGGCATCCTGCAGCGCCGGGTGCCGGACGCGCTCGAGCAGCGCCCGCAGTACCGCGAGGTGCTCGCCGCGGACGGCGTGGTCCGCTTCCCCCGCATGGGCGAGGAGTTGGCGCGGGCCGCGGTCGCGGTACGGGCCGGTGCCCTGCCGCTCGGCACGCTCTGGGCGATCGAGCCGGAGGACGGGCTGTCCGAGGAGGCGCGGTCCGCGCTCCTGGACGCCGCCAGGCTCGCCGCGCCGCACCTGCTGCGGGCGCTCAACTCGCCCGAGGCGGACCGGCGGATGCGCCGCGACACCCTGCGCGCCGTGCTCGACGGTACGGGGCCGCCCGCGGAGGAGGCGGCGGAGCGGTTGGGCCTGCGGCCGGGCGTGGAGTTCTGTCTGACGGCCTTCGCCCAGGACCCCGGCGCGTCGGCCCGGGACACCGGGGGTGCCGCGCTGGTCATCCACATCGAGTCGGTGCTGGTCCGGTACTGCGCGGCGCACCGGGCCGACGCGACCGTCGCGGCCACCACGAACGCCGTCTACGTACTGCTGCCCGCCACTGTGGCCGGGCCCGGCCGGCGGTTCGCGGACGCCGCGCTGGCGGCCGTGCGCACCGCGGTGGGGAGCGGTGTACGGGCCGCCGTCACCCG
>DOWQ01000424.1 GCA_003519485.1 Streptomyces sp.
CGTCCCCGGCCGGGCCCCCTGCCCGTTCGGCGGCGTGCCACCGGTCGCCGCGGCTCCCCTTGATCAAGTGGGCGCGCACCCCGCTCGGTGCGGGCTGCAGGAGTTGTGCACGGTGGCCCTCACGGCGGCACCACGCGCTGAGCAGCGCCGTCATGTCGCGGTCCCCGCCGGCCACCGCGACGCTCTGAGCCTTCGGCCGCGCGCGGCGGCACGCGACGATATGTCGAGGCCGGCGCGGGCAGCGCGTTCACACGGGAGCGGGAGACGGGATGAAAAACGGACGTACCTATCGGGTGACGGTCGATGACGGCGTGGAACTGCCCGTGCCGGGCGAGAGGGAGACCTGGACCGTCGGCGCGGTGATCCTCAACGAGCGAGGTGAGGCCTTCGCGCAGAAGCGCAGCGGGACCCGGCGTCTCTTCCCCCGGCTGCTGGGACATAACTGGAGTACGGGTGGGTTCTTTGAGGGGCTGATCGGCGCGTCGTTTTATTTCAGCTGGCAGGAGACTCGATGGGCTCCTACATCTGCCACTCGGGATGTTGGGCCGTTCTCCTGACTTTCAGGACTCTCTGCTGTAATTTCAACGTCCGTGGCAGATCCCGGGACTCGCGTGCTCTCCCTCGTACCGCCTCCCAGCAAACCGTCGCCCGCAGAGGCGGAGTTGCTGGGAGGCGAGCCCGGGCTGAGCGACGTGCTGTTGCTGCAGCGCAGGTACGCAGGCGGGGCGGACGAGGAAGACGAGCAGCTGTTCTTCATGGACGCGCTGGTCGAGCACCAGTGGGCGCGAGATGTGGCGGGCCTGGCGTCCTCCACCCTGGACGGGCTGACGAAGCCAGTGATCGAGGTGTGCGACCACTACGGTGTCGTGCCGTGGCGGCTGACGCCCCGCCACGTCGACGGGCACTTCGCCGGAGTCGGCAAACGCCAGGCACCGACGGTGCGATCGAAGCTGAACAGGATCGACCACTTCTTAGCATTCCTGGAGCAACGCTACGCGCACGAGATCTTCCAGCGGTTCGGGGCGGCGGTCGAGTCGCCGATCGATCCATTCAACCGACACGCACACCGCGGTGACTTCGGCCTTCGGGTGCCACCGTCAGCCCGGGCGGTCAACGAGTTCTTCGCCGGCTGGCGGCGGCAGTTGGCGCACGCCCGCAAGGAGGCGGTGGCGTGCAGGGACTACGTGATGGCGAAGTTGATCTACATCTCCGGAGTACGCGCCTCGAGCTGTGCCAGATGCGCATGAAGGACCTGCACTGGGAGGCCGGCGACTTCGGGCGGTTCGTCGTCCAGGGCAAGGGCGCCCGAGGGTCGGGGCCGCGACAGCGAGAGGCGTTTCTGTTCGCCGAGGGACGTGAGCTGCTGTGGTGGTACGTGGAGGAAGTCCGCGGGTTGTTCTCAGACGACCCGGAGCACCCTGAGTCGCCGGTCTGGCCCTCGGAGCGCCTGGCGCGAGGTCTTGGCGGCATGCCGAACCCTGTCGGCCCGGCGGTGACAACGTCGACGCTACGGAAGGCCCTGGCGAGAGCCTCGGAGGCCCACCTGGCAGGTCCGGTCGGGCGGATCTTTCCTCATCTGCTTCGGCACGCTTGTGCCACACACCGTTACGAGGCGGGGATGTCGCTGTGGGAGGTGCAGAAGTTGCTCGGTCATGACTGGACGACGACCACGGTTCGGTACATTTTGTCCGCTCAGAGCGATCCAGAGATGGCCAGCCGACGTTCGTCGGCTCGGGCCGCACAACGACTGCGCGTGGACACGGGGGGTCTGTCGTGAAGTGGAACCTACGGTGGGCGGCGGCCAACCGAGGCATCTGGAGGCCCAGTGACCTGATGCCCGTGTTCAAAGAAGTCGGCTTCACTCCGTCGATGTCGAAGGTCTCCGCACTCTGGTCGGGCACACCGGTAACGGTGCGGTTGGACGACCTGGATCTGATCTGCGCTGCTCTTCAGTGCACGGTCGCGGACCTGCTCGTCGCCGAACCTGTAGCCGGGAAGACGCCGGTGGCCCAGGATGGAGTCCCCCCTTGGCCCGGACAGCTTGATACTCGGACGGATGGGTCCCGGAGGAAGCAGTCCAGGTAGTGAGTAAGAAGAGCAACACGAGCAAGCGGTACACCGCTGAGTTCAAGAGGGACGCGGTCGGTCTGGTGCGGGGAAGGCCAACGAGATCCTGGTAAAAGCGGCGGCCCTCTTCGCGAAGGAGATCACGAAGTAGACACTCTGTGTCACTTCATCCACGCGGAGAGGGCCCGTGAGGATCATCCCGGCGGCTACAGCGTGGCCCTGCTGTGCCGCACTCTGGGCGTGGGCCGCTCGACGTACTACGACTGGGCAGCCGCCGGCCCGGCCCGCCGGGCACGGGAGCGGGCCGAGCGGGAGCTGGTGGACGAGATCCGGGTGCTGCACGCAGGCTCGCGCGGCACTTATGGCGCCCCGCGCGTCCATGCCGCGCTGCGGCGGGCCGGCCGGGTGGTGAACTTGAAGAAGGTCGAGCGGCTGATGCGCGAACACGCCATCGCCGGGATCACGCGCCGCCGGCGCCGGGGCCTGACCCGGCAGGCGAAGCGCGCGGTGTTCACCGCCGATCTGATCGGCCGGGACTTCACCGCGCCCCGCCCCGGCATGCGCCTGGTCGGCGATATGACCGAACTCGTCACGCTGGAAGGGAAGTTGTATTTGGCGACCTGCATCGATCTCGGGACGCGGGAGGTGATCGGCTGGGCGATGGCCGACCACCACCGGGCCGAGCTGCCCGTGGCGGCCCTGCGAATGGCAGCCGGACGCGGCGGCCTGGAGGACGGCTGCGTCATGCACACGGATCGCGGCAGCGAGGGCGAATTCAACCGGTCGTCG
>DOWQ01000423.1 GCA_003519485.1 Streptomyces sp.
CTAGCGGCGCTTGCTGATGCCCGACAACGATACCTGCTGCCCGTGGGTGCTCCCGACCACCCCCGCAGCCGGCCGCGCTCAGAAGGTGAGCGACAGCGCCAGCGGGGCCGCTCTTCGGTTGAGGGTCTCCGCCGTCTGCCGCAGCCGGTGCGCGTGCTCGACGGGGAGCGACACGGCGAGGCAGCCCACGGACCGCCCGGCGCTGAGCGGCACGGCGGCGCAGACGGTGCCCACCGCGTACTCCTGGAGGTCCAGTACGGGGACCGTGGCCGGCTGGTTCTCCAGTTTGCGGAAGAGCACCTTCTCGTCGGTGATCGTCCGCGAGGTGAGCCGGGCGGTCCGGTGCCGGGCGAGGTGGTCCCGCCGGCCGTTGTGGTCGAGCTGGGTCAGCAGGCACTTGCCGACGGCGCTCGCGTGCGCGGCGGAGCGGAAGTCCACCCACTCGTTGACCTTGGGGGCGTCCGGCCCGTCGGCGTACTGCGTGATCCGGACCTCGCCGTCCAGGTAGCGGCTGAGGTAGACGGCCGCGCCGAGGGTGTCCCGCAGCTCCTCCAGCTTCTCCTGGAGCCTGGCGGCCAGCGCCTTCTCGCGGGCGGCCGAGCCGAGCAGCATCAGCGTCTCGCCGGCCGCGTACACGCCGTCGGCGATCTCGGTCACATAGCCCTCGCGGCGCAGCATCCGCAGCATGGGGGCGAGCTGTTCGGGCGGCAGCTCGGTCTCGCGGGCCAGCTGACCGGCGTCGACGCCGCTGTGCCGGGCGACACTCTCGAGCACGCGCAGGGCGTACTGCACCGAGTGGAACGGCGCGGTCGGCTCGGGCTGCTGCGCCACGGTGTCCCCCTAGCAGGTGACCGTTTGCATCGTTGCCGTCGCTGTTGGTCACGGCGGGCCGGTGAGGCCCCCCGCCGCCACGGCCGGACTCTCCCACGATAGCGGTCAAGCGCCCGTAGGGGAGGTTGAGTTGAGGACTTCGGCGGCGCACTCCGCACGCGTACGCTGGAGTGCGCCACCGTGGCATATGCCATTGTCAACAGTCGTCCCGGAGGACGGCCGTGGCCTCAGAGGACGGCGCTGAGGAATTCCCGGGTCCGCTCGTGCTCCGGGTCCGAGAACATCTTCTCCGGCGAGCCGGACTCGATGACCCGGCCCGCGTCGAACATCAGCACGTCGTCGGAGATGTCCCGCGCGAAGTTCATCTCATGGGTGACGCAGAGCATCGTGATGTCCGTGGTGTGCGCGATGTCCCGCAGGACGTCGAGCACGCCGGCCACCAGCTCCGGGTCGAGCGCCGAGGTGACCTCGTCGAGCAGCAGCACCTGCGGCCGCATCGCCAGGGCCCGCGCGATGGCCACCCGCTGCTGCTGCCCGCCGGACAGCTGCGTGGGGTAGGCGTCGCACTTGTCGCCCAGCCCGACCAGGTCCAGCAGCTCCCGGGCCCGCTCCTCGGCCTCGTCCTTGCTCATGCCGAGGACGTGGACCGGGGCCTCCATGATGTTCCGGAGGACCTTCATGTTGGGGAACAGGTTGAACTGCTGGAAGACCATGCCGATCTTCTTGCGCACCTCGCGGACGTGCCGCTCGCCGGCGGGGACGAGCTTGCCGCCCTTCTCCTCGTGCGTGAGGTAGTCGCCGTCGACCTTGATCGTGCCCTCGTCCGCCTTCAGCAGCGTCATCAGCAGCCGCAGAATCGTGGTCTTGCCGGAGCCGGACGGGCCGATGAGGGTGACGTGCTTGCCGGAGGCGACGGTGAAGTTCAGGTTGTCCAGCACCGTATTGCTGCCGAACCGCTTGGTGACCCCGTCGAAGCGGATCAGTTCGCTGCCGTCGACAGCGCGGTTGGATGTGTCGTTCGGAAGACTGCTTTCAGCGGACAAGACGACGCTCCAGGGCTCGCATGAGGAGGGAAGCCGGGTAGGCGATGAGGATGAAGGCGATACCGACGATCGTGATCGGCTCGGTCATGACGAAGGTCTGCGACCCGAACTGGCGGGCCTCGCCGAGCATCTCCAGAACACCGATCGTGGCGATCATCGGAGAGTCCTTGAGCATCGCGACGACGTAGTTGCCGAGGGCGGGGACGACGCGGCGGATCGCCTGCGGCAGGATCACCGCGCCCCAGGTGCGGACGCGCGGCAGGCTGAGCGCGGTCGCCGCCTCCCACTGCCCCTCGGGCACCCCGTCGATGCCGGCGCGGTAGACCTCGGCCGTGTACGTCGAGTAGTGCAGGCCGAGACCGATCACACCGGTCGTCAGCGCGGAGAGGGTGATGCCCCACTCCGGCAGCACGTAGTACAGGAAGAACAGCTGCACCAGCAACGGGGTGTTGCGGATGAACTCGGTGACGATGTTCACCGGCCAGCGCACGGCCTTCAGCCCCGAGCGCTGTGCCAGCGCCCAGACCAGGCCGAGCCCGAACGAGATCAGCGAGCCGAGCAGCAGCGCCTGGAGCGTGACCAGGACGCCGTTCCAGAAGTCGGGCATGAAATCGCCGACGGCGGACCAATCCCACTGCATCAGATACCCCCAGCGCTGGACACGTCACGCGAGACCGCGTTCTGCTCACGGATGTTGAGCTTGCTGAGGAGTCCGGTGCCCTGCTCCGGGGGCTGCCCGATCCCGGCCTTGGCGTGCCGCTCCACCACCCGCATACCGCGGGTCAGTACGAAGGCGAGCACGAAGTACATCAGCAGAATGATGGTGTAGACCGGAGCGCTCTGCCCGGTCGCGTTGCGGATCAGCGAGGCGCCGAAGGCGATGTCGCCGACACCCATGATGGATACCAGGGCAGTGCCCTTTAGCAGCTCGATCAGCAGGTTGTTGAACGGCGGGAGCATCTCCGGCCACGCCTGCGGCAGGATGATCTTCCGCAGCTGCTGGCCCGGCGTGAAGCTGAGCGCCGTGCCCGCCTCGCGCTGCGCCGGGGAGACCGCCTGGACGGCGCCGCGCACGACCTCGGAGCCGTACGCCCCGTAGGACAGGCCCAGCGCCAGGACGGCCGCCCACAGCGGGAGCAGCTGCCAGCCGAAGGCGACCGGCAGGACGAAGAACAGCCAGAACATCAGCACCAGGGCGGAAGTGCCCCGGAAGACTTCCATGTAGAGGCCGGAGAGGAAGCGCACGATCCACAGACGGTGGGTACGGGCCGTGCCGATCGTGAAGGCGACGAAGGCGCCGAGCGCCGCGCTCAGCACGGTGAGCTGGAGCGTGACCCATACGCCGCTGAGGAGAAGCTGCCACAGGCCCGAGGTGAGTTCGCTCATGGTGTGCACTTCTCCTCTGCGGTGATGTCCGTCATCTGCTCCTTCGTGAACCCGAAGGGCCGCATGATGCGGAGGAGCTCACCGCTGTCCTTCATCTTGTGGAGCTCGATGTTGAACGCGTCCCGGAGGTCGGTCTCCGCGGTGCGGAAGGCGAAGCCCCCGACGTCGATCACCGGCTTGCCGTCCACGATCGGCTCCACCTCCTCGGTGGCCTCGACCTTCTTCGAGCGGGTCTCCTGGACGACGTTGCGGACGGTCACCGCCGTACCGGCGAAGACGTCGGCGCGGCCCTGCTCGACGGCGAGGAGCCCGGCCAGCTGGTCGGGCAGGGTCATGATTTCCTTGACCCCGGCCTCCTCGGCGTACGCGATCTCGGCGTAGCCGACACCGGTCGCCAGCTTCGCCCCGGCCTCGGCGACGTCCTTGTAGGTATGGAGGTTCTTGGGATTTCCCTTGGGAACGAGGAACGCGTCGAGCATCTGGTACTCGGGATCCGCGAAGATCACCTGTTGGCAGCGCTCCGGGTTGATGTACATCCCGGCCGCGACCACATCGAACTGCTGCGAGTTCAGGCCGGAGATCAACGAGGAGAACTCCGTCGGGAACGGCTGCACCTCCGGCACACCCAGCCGCTCGAAGATGCGCCCGGCGATCTCCGGCGCCGAACCGGTCATCTTCCCGTCCTTGTCGATGTAGCTGTAAGGCTGCTCCCCCGCCAGCCCCAGCTTGACGAAGCCCTGCGCCTTCAAGCGCTCAAGAAGATCTCCCCCGTTTCCGGTATCGGCGTTGGAGACCCGGCTGCAGCCGGCCGCCCCCAGCGCACCCATGACCGCCGCGCCCGCGAGCAGTGAGCGGCGGCCGATCCCTCTGTGTGTGTCACGTGGTCGAGCCATGGGCGCGTGGCTACCCGGCTCTCGCAAAGTTATGCGAGCTGTTTCCAGCCCTTAACCGAGACGAGACCCGCCGCCGGTTCTGTCGCTATTGATCCACTTGAGTCACCATGGAGGCCCGTTGCGCACCGCGAACGGGTCCGTTCGGGATGACCGACAGGAGCTTGCGATGACAGATTCCGCCCGCCGCGACCGCTTCATCAACGTCTCGCTCGACAAACGGGGCGTGAGCTGTACCGCGAAGCTGCTCGACGACCGCGCCCCCATCACCTGCGAAGCGGTCTGGAACGCCCTGCCGCTGGGCGGCGACGTCTATCACGCCAAGTACGCCCGGAACGAGATCTACACCCTGCTGTCGCCCTTCGCTCCCGCGGAGCCCCCGCTGGAAAACCCCACCATCACCCCGATCCCGGGCGACCTCTGCTACTTCACCTTCTCCGACACCCAGCTGGGGACGAAGTCCTACGGCTACGAGGCGGAGGCCGGACACCAGGGAAAGAACCAGGTCATCGACCTCGCCCTGTTCTACGAGCGCAACAACCTGCTGATCAACGGCGACGCGGGCTGGGTCCCCGGCATCGTCTGGGGCTCGATCGTCGAGGGGCTGGACGAGATGGCCGACGCCTGCCAGGACCTCTGGCGGGCCGGGGCCCTGGGCGAGAGCCTCAACTTCCGCCGGGTGTAGTCGGCGTCCGAGCGCCCGGCGCGCGGCCGACCGCGTGCCGGGCGCGTGCCGGGCGCGTACAGCGGTGACCCGGGGCGGCCCCGGCCCG
>DOWQ01000044.1 GCA_003519485.1 Streptomyces sp.
CGCACGCTGCCCCGCGCGGACTCCGGGGCCGCCCTGCGGATCGCCTTCGGCTCCTGCCGCTGGGCCGCGCCGCCGTCCGCCGGCGCCCACAGCGCCATCGGGCCGGACGCGCTGGACACCCTCTCCGGCCGGCTCGCCGCCGACCCGGAGGCCGAGCGGCCCGACGTGCTGCTGCTCCTGGGCGACCAGGTGTACGCGGACGAGATCTCGCCGGCGACCCGCGAGTGGATCGCCGAGCGGCGCGGCCGGGAGGGGCCTGCGGGCCGGGCCGGCAACGACCTGCCGCCGGACGGCCAGGTCGCGGACTACGAGGAGTACACCCGGCTCTACGACGAGTCCTGGCTCGACCCGGAGCTGCGCCGGCTGTTCGCCGCCGTCCCCAGCTGCATGATCTTCGACGACCACGATGTGATCGACGACTGGAACACCAGCGCGTCCTGGCTGACGGAGATGGAGTCCAACGGCTGGTGGCGCGAGCGCGTGCTGTCCGGACTGATGTCCTACTGGGTCTACCAGCACCTGGGCAACCTCTCCCCCGCCGAGCTGGCCGCCGACCCCCTCTTCACCGCCGTCCAGCAGGTGCCCGACGCCACCGCTCTCGTACGGGAGTTCGCAGCCGCGGCCTACGCCGACCCGGCGCACACCCGCTGGAGCTACCGCCGCGACTTCGGCCGGACCCGGCTGCTCATGGTCGACACCCGGGCCGGCCGCGTGCTGCCCGAGCCGCAGCGGTCCATGCTCGACAAGTCCGAGTCCGACTGGCTGCGCGAACAGGCCCTGGCCGACCCGGGCTCCCGCGACCACCTGCTGATCGGCACCTCGCTGCCCTGGCTGCTGCCGCCCGCCATCCACGACGCCGAGCAGTGGAACGCGGCCCTGTGCGCCGGCGAGCGCGGCCCGCGCTGGGCCCGCTGGGGTGAGGGGATCCGGCAGCGCGCCGACCTGGAGCACTGGGCGGCCTTCCCGTCCTCGTTCGAGGCGCTGACCGGCCTCACCGCCCGCGCGGGCAGCGGCCCGAACCCCCCGGCCACGGTCTGCGTGCTCTCCGGGGACGTCCACCACGCGTACATCGCCGAGCCGCACTGGCCGGACCCCGCCGCCCGCCCGGCGGCCCGGGTGCTCCAGCTGACCTGCTCCCCGCTGCACAACAGCGTCCCGGCCTCGATCAAGCTCGGCTTCCGCTTCGGCTGGAGCCGGGCGGGCCGGCTGCTGGGCCGCGCGCTGGCCCGGCACGGCAGGGTCCGCCGGTCCCCGGTCGGCTGGCGGAGGCGCGGCGGGCCGTGGTTCGGCAACCAGTTGATGACGCTGACCCTGCGCGGGCGCGACGCGGACCTGACGCTCCATACGACCCGCCGCACCCCGGGAGGCGGCGCGCGGTTGAAGACCGTACTGGCCCGGCAGCAGCTGACGGAACGGGCGCCGCAGGCGGACGCGGGCGGCGGCTGACCCGGGCCGCCGTGCTTGATACCGCGGGACGGGCGGCCCACGCCGCCTGCCGGGGCCACTGCCGCCCGACAGAGGCGCCCCGCAACCGAGAGATCCTGCCCACACCGCAACCGCGCCGGACCGGGCCGTGCCGTACCGGGCAGCCCCGACTGAACGGCGACCTGCCGGCCGCAGCGACTCGTCCGGTGTGGTCAGGCAGCCCGCCGGCAGCCTTGCGACAACGTGAGGGGGCGGTGCCGCAGGGAGGGGCCTGGAACAATTCCGTGTATTTGTGGCCGCAGCGGGGCCGCACAACACGGCCCCGGCTTCACCGNNCCCTCCCGGAGGCACCGGCCCCGACACCCACCGGTCGGTGAGAGCGGCGCCGTCTTCTCGGCCGGTCTGCTCCCCATGCGGTTTCCGGCCATCGCGCACCGCCACGAGGGGTACGCCGGACGGGCCGGAACGCGGCGGCGGACCAGGACTTCCGAGCGTACGGGCCGCACGGACCCGGGCCCCGCCCCGGCGCCTTTGGTTCAGACCAATGTCCGGTTCTGGAATTCACCCATTCAATAAGGCAGGCCNNCCCCCTCACCGCCCGGGCCGACAACGCCCGGCCGTACGCGCTCGCCCTCTTCCGTATCGTCGTCGGCGTGCTGTTCGCCTCGCACGGCGCCGCCTCGATCTTCGGCGTGCTCGGCGGCGCCGCCCAGAGCGGCGGGACCATACCGACGGGCACCTGGCCCGGCTGGTACTCGGCCGTCATCGAACTCGTCGGCGGCAGCCTGGTGGCCCTCGGCCTCGGCACCCGCGCGACCGCTCTGGTCGCCTCCGGCGCCATGGCGTACGCCTACTTCACCGTCCACCAGGCCGAAGCCCTGACGCCGTACCAGAACGGCGGTGAGGCCGCGGCGATGTTCTCCTGGGCCTTCCTGCTGCTCGTCTTCACCGGCCCCGGCGCCTGGGCGCTGGACCGGCTCCTCGGCACCGAGCGGACGGCCGCCGCGCCGGGTACCGACCGGCCCGCGTCCGAGCGCGAACCGAGCGCTGCCTGACCGACGCGCACGCCCGCGCG
>DOWQ01000304.1:0-336 GCA_003519485.1 Streptomyces sp.
GCCACCGGGGTCTGTCTGCTGGTGCTGCTACTGCTACTGCCCGGCGTCAGCCGAGACGCTGGACGAGCGCGCGGTACTCGTCCCACATCTCCTTGGGCGCGTGGTCACCGAAGGTGTTGAGGTGCTCGGGCACCAGTCCGGCCTCCTCGCGCCACACCTTCTTGTCGACGGTGAGCAGGAAGTCGAGGTCCGCCTCGGACAGGTCGAGCCCGTCCGTGTCGAGGGACTCCTTCGTCGGCAGCACGCCGATCGGCGTCTCGACGCCGTCCGCCTTGCCCTCCAGGCGCTCGACGATCCACTTGAGCACCCGGCTGTTCTCGCCGAAGCCCGGCCACA
>DOWQ01000304.1:373-552 GCA_003519485.1 Streptomyces sp.
GGCAGCATGGCGAACGGGTCGCGGCGCAGCTCGCCGACCTTGCCCTCGGCGGCGGCGGTCTTCTCGGAGGCGACGTTCGCGCCGAGGAAGACACCGTGCTGCCAGTCGAAGGACTCGGTCACCAGCGGTACGGCCGAGGCGCGGCGGCCACCGAAGAGGATGGCCGAGATCGGCACGCC
>DOWQ01000304.1:629-30522 GCA_003519485.1 Streptomyces sp.
ACCAGACGTCGCCGTCGTCGGTGAGCGCCACGTTCGTGAAGACGGAGTTGCCCCACAGGGTCTTCATGGCGTTGGCGTTGGTGTGCTCACCGGTGCCGGGTGCGACGCCGAAGAAGCCGGCCTCCGGGTTGATGGCGTAGAGCCGGCCGTCCTCGCCGAAGCGCATCCAGGCGATGTCGTCGCCGATGGTCTCCACGGTCCAGCCCGGGACCGTCGGCTCCAGCATCGCGAGGTTGGTCTTGCCGCAGGCGGACGGGAAGGCCGCCGCGACGTACTTCGACTCGCCCTCCGGTCGCCCACCACCGCCCTCGAACGAAGACCTTCGGTCCGCTTCCCGGTCCCGCGGCGGGGTGAGCTTGAGGATCAGCATGTGCTCGGCGAGCCAGCCCTCGTCACGGGCCATCACCGAGGCGATGCGCAGCGCGTAGCACTTCTTGCCGAGCAGGGCGTTGCCGCCGTAGCCGGAGCCGTAGGACCAGATCTCGCGGGCCTCGGGGAAGTGCGAGATGTACTTGGTCGTGTTGCAGGGCCACGGCACGTCGGCCGCGCCATCGGCGAGCGGCGCGCCGAGGCTGTGCACGGCCTTGACGAAGAAGCCGTCGGAGCCGAGTTCGTCGAGGACCGGCTGTCCCATCCGGGTCATGGTGCGCATCGAGACGGCCACGTAGGCGGAGTCGGTGATCTCGACACCGATCGCGGACAGCGGCGAGCCGAGCGGGCCCATGCAGAACGGCACGACGTACATCGTGCGGCCGCGCATCGAGCCGCGGAAGACGCCTTCCTCGCCGGTGAAGATCTCCCGCATCTCCTCCGGCTGCTTCCAGTGGTTCGTCGGGCCCGCGTCCTCCTCCTTCTCGGAGCAGATGAAGGTGCGGTCCTCGACCCGCGCCACGTCCTTGGGGTCGGAGGCGGCGTGGTACGAGTTCGGACGCTTGATGGGGTCGAGCTTCGTGAAGGTGCCCTTGGCCACGAGCTCCCCGCACAGGCGGTCGTACTCGGCCTCGGAGCCGTCGCACCAGACCACCTGGTCCGGCTGGGTGATGGCCGCGATCTCGTCGACCCAGGAGATGAGCTCCTGGTGGTTGGTGAGGGTGTTGGGAGCCACGGGGGTCCGGGGGGCGTCCCCGGTAGACACAGCGCTGCGCGCCACGATCGCTCCGTCCCGCCGGAACCGCGCTGCTCCGGCGTCAGATAGTGAGGGCGTACGGACATCCCTGTCCCTGATGTCCGCCTATGAAAGTAGTTGCCCCGTGGGGGCTGCGACCCGGATGCTGCAAAGCGCTCATCCGGTGCCGACCGCACTCATTTGATCATCCGACGGAGAGACGAATCTGTCCAGAGGGCACCACACGTGAGCATCACCACTCGGGCGCGTGAGCATCGGCACTCGGGACCGGGGCGTAACTTACGGTCCCGTAGCTAGCATGAAGGGCATGACAGCCACGCCCGACGCCTCGTCCGAGACCGCGACCGACGGACCCGCGCCCTCCGAGTCCGCCGGCGAGCCGCCCCACCTGCTTCCGACACCCGTGAAACCGCGCCTGCGGGGCTGGCTGCACGCCGGGATGTTCCCCGCGGTGCTGATCTCCGGGATCTTCCTCATCGCCCTGGCCGACAGCACGCGCGGCCGGATGGCCTGCGCGGTCTTCACGCTCACGGCCTGCATGCTGTTCGGCGTGAGCGGCCTCTACCACCGCGGCGACTGGGGCCCGCGCGCCAACGCCGTGCTGCGCCGGCTCGACCACGCGAACATCTTTCTGATCATCGCGGGCACCTACACCCCGCTCACCATCCTGCTGCTCCCCGACGGCACCCAGCAGACGCTGCTGTGGGCGATCTGGGCGGCAGCGGTCGCGGGCATCACCTTCCGGGTGTTCTGGGTCGGCGCGCCGCGCTGGCTCTACACCCCGATGTACATCGCCCTCGGCTGGGCAGCGGTCTTCTTCATCCCCCAGTTCATGGAGGGCGCCGACCGCTTCAGCAGCGGCGTCGCCATCGCCACCCTGGTCCTGGTCGCCGTGGGCGGCATCCTCTACACGCTCGGCGGCGTGGTCTACGGCCTCAAGCGCCCGAACCCGTCGCCGCGGTGGTTCGGCTTCCACGAGGTCTTCCACTCCGCGACGATCCTCGCCGCCGTCTGCCACCTCGTGGCCATCTGGCTGTCGGCGTTCGCGGCCTGAGGCGGCCCACCGCAAGCTGTGCGGCATCAGAACCGCACAGGGTCCGGAAGTCCCGGCCAGACGCTCCTCCCCGGCCGGCCCACGCAAGCTGTGCGGCATCAGAACCGCACAGGTTACGAGTGTCGGAGCCGGGCGGCATGCCCGTCGAGGATCGGGGCGCCAAGGTGAATTCTTGGTGACATGAGCGAAGCAATACGCGGCGCGGTTGGGGCGCGCGGTTATCGTCGGAGCATGGAGAGAGCCTCCAGGAAGTTACGTCCAACCCCCTGACCGAGTCCACGGGGGTAGGGCACGCGCCGCCCCCGCGAAGGGAGCAATCGTGCTCGACGTCACCGCCCATGAATCCGTGGCAACGCCCGCCACGAACGACCAGGCGATCCGGACCTACGTGATCGACACCTCCGTCCTCCTCTCCGATCCCAAGGCCGTGCTCCGGTTCGCCGAGCACAACGTGGTCCTGCCGATCGTCGTCATCACCGAACTCGAGGCCAAGCGCGCCCACATGGAGCTGGGCTACTTCGCCCGGCAGGCGCTGCGGCTCCTCGACGAGTTGCGGGTCCAGCACGGCCGCCTCGACGCGCCGATCCCCATCAACGACGAGGGCGGCAACCTCCGCGTCGAGCTCAACCACACCGACGAGCGCTCGCTGCCGGTGGGCTTCCGGCTGGGCGACAACGACTCCCGCATCCTCGCCGTCGCGCTCAACTACGCCAACGAGGGCCACGACGTGGTGCTGGTCTCCAAGGACCTCCCGCTGCGGGTGAAGGCGGCCTCCGTGGGCCTCGCGGCCGAGGAGTACCGCAACGAGCTGCCCCTCGAGGCGGGCTACAACGGGATGGCGGAGCTGGAGGTGACCAGCGACGAGATCGACGCGGTGTACAACGAGTTCAGTGCCGAGATCGCCTCGGCCGCCGGGCTCCCGGCCCACTGCGGCGTGCAGCTGCACGGGCCCTCGTCGAAGGCGCTCGGGCGGGTGCTGCCCGACGGCCGGGTGAAGCTGGTCAAGCAGGATCGCGAGGTGTTCGGCATTCGGGGAAGGTCTGCCGAGCAGCGCGTGGCGCTCGACCTGCTGATGGACGAGTCGATCGGCATCGTGTCGCTGGGCGGCAGGGCCGGCACCGGCAAGTCGGCACTCGCGCTCGCGGCCGGACTCGAGGCGGTGCTGGAGCAGCGCAAGCACAACAAGGTGATGGTGTTCCGCCCGCTGTACCCGGTCGGCGGCCAGGAGTTGGGCTACCTTCCCGGCAGCGCCGACGAGAAGATGCAGCCGTGGGGCCAGGCGGTGTTCGACACGCTCAGCTCGGTGACCAACAAGTACGTCATCGACGAGATCGTGCAGCAGGACATGATCGAGGTGCTCCCGATCACGCACATCCGCGGGCGCTCGCTGCACGACGCGTTCGTGATCGTCGACGAGGCGCAGTCGCTCGAGCGCAACGTGCTCCTGACGGTGCTCAGCCGCGTGGGCATGAACTCCCGCGTCGTGCTGACCCACGACGTGGCGCAGCGGGACAACCTGCGGGTCGGGCGCTACGACGGCATCGTCGCGGTGATCGAGAAGCTGAAGGGGAACCCGCTGTTCGCGCACATCGCGCTGCAGCGCTCGGAACGGTCCGCGATCGCGGCCCTCGTCACGAGCATGCTGGACGGCTGACCCTGCAAACGCGCTGCGGGCCGGCTCCCCACAGAGGGGCCGGCCCGCGAGTGCGTTCAGGGCGTCACTTCTTGCTCTTCTTGCCCTTCTTGGACTTCTTGTCCTTCTTCTTCTCGGCCTTCTTCGCCGTGGTCGCTCACCTCCCGGTTCGTCAATCTTTCATTGACACCTGAGTCAACCATCGATTGACGCATCTGTCAACCAAACATTGACACCCGCGTGGCGCGCCGTTGGCGATAGGATGCGCACCATGAGCAAGTCGAGCAGCGCCGCGAACTCGTCCTCCGACGCCCTGGCGGCCCTCGACAAGGCGCGACGGGCACGGGAGCGGGCCGAGGCTCAGGAGGTGGAGGCACTGCGTCGGGCCCGTGACGCCGGCACCTCGTGGGCGAAGATCGGGGCCCTGTACGGCCTCACCAAGCAGGGCGCCCAGCAGCGGTTCAAGGCGAGGGTCGAGCGCGCGGCCGTCGAACCCGAGCCCGACCGGAGCACTGCGCATGGATGAGTACTGGGCCCGAGTCTGGGTAGGCGAGCCGTTCCGGCTGTTCGGCCCGTCGCACCTGGCCCTACTCACCACGGTTGCGGTCCTCACGGCCGGCGTGGTGCTCCTCGGGCGCCGGATCCTGCCCTCGGCGAGGCGTCGGATCCGACGTGTCGCCGCCGCCGTGTTGGTGGTCAACACCGCCGTGTGGCATCTCTGGAACGTCGCCGTCGGGCTCTGGACCCTCGACACCATGCTGCCGTTGCACCTGTGCTCGGTGATGTCGCTCGTGGCCGCCGTTGCGCTCTGGACCGGCAACCCCTGGCTCGGCACGGCGACGTGGCTGCTCGGCAGCCCGGGCGCGCTGCAGGCGCTGCTCACGCCCGAGGTGGCGCCGTACGGGTTCCCGCACTACCGGGTGCTGCAGTCGTGGACCCAGCACACGCTGCTGTGGCTGGCGGGCTTCTGGATCGTGTTCGCCGACGGGATCCGCCCGACGTTCCGCCGCACCGTGCAGGTGTGGCTGGTGCTGCACGCGCTCGCTGCGGCCGTGTTCGTCGTCAACCTGGCGGTCGGCAGCAACTACCTGTTCCTCAACCGCAAGCCGGAGTTCGCGTCGGTCCTCGACCTGCTGCCGCCCTGGCCGACGTACCTGCTCGTGCTGGAGGGCCTCGTCGTCCTCCTGCTGCTGCTCTTCTGGGCGATCGGCCGCGCTCCCGCCAACGCCGGGCAGCGGTCGGTGGAAGGTGCGTTGGTCACCCGCTAGCGTGGGGAACTCCCGATTTCCCGAGGAGTACGAACCCGTGTCTTCTGAACAGGACCGCCCTGTGCAATCGCCGTCCCACGGCCATCGCGGCGCCCGTGCCACGATGCGCGCGGCCGGCAGCGTCTTCCAGGACATCCGCTACCCGCACGGCATCCACCCCGCGCTGGTCCCCGGCGTCGACATCGAGCAGCAGAAGGTCCGCTACGGCGTCGACAAGCTCGTCGTCACCGCGGTGGCCGTGATCGTCGGCGCCTTCATCGTCTGGGGCATTGCGAACCCGGACCAGGTGCTCGAGATGAGCTCCGCCGGCGTGGGCTGGGTGATGGACAACCTCGGCTGGGTCTTCTCGATCATCGCGATCGGCGCGCTGCTGTTCCTGCTGGGGCTCGCGGTGTCGAAGTACGGCCGCATCCCGCTCGGCCTCGACGGGGAGAAGCCGGAGTACTCGACCGTCTCCTGGGCGGCGATGCTGTTCGGCGCCGGCATCGGCATCGGCATCATCTTCTGGGGTCCGCTCGAGCCGCTCACCTACTACGTGAGCCCGCTGCCCGGCCTCTACGAGCCGGGGACCGCGGAGGCCGTGAAGGGCGCGATGGCGCAGGCCATCCTCCACTGGGGGCCCAGTGCGTGGGCCATCTACGCCATCGTCGGCCTCACTGTGGCGTACGTGTCGTTCCGCAAGGGCCGGGTCCCGCTCATGAGCTCGGTGCTCGCGCCGCTGTGGGGCGGCCACAGCAAGGATCCGGGGTCGCGGATCATCGACAGCCTCGCGATCCTGGCGACGTTGTTCGGCACGGCCGCGGCGCTCGGCATCGGCGCGCTCCAGATCGGGCGCGGCGTCACGATCGTCTCCGGTTGGAGTCCCGAGGGCAACGCACTCGCGCTCGGCATCATCGTCGGGCTGGCGTTCATCATGCTGGGCGGCACCGCCATCTGGTTCCAGCACAACACCGGGCAGCTCGTCGCCGCCAACGACCCGGCCAACCTCCCCGCCCCCGAGGCGGCGTTCTTCGAGGTCCTCGACCTCATGCCGGGCGCGAACTGGATCATCCCCGTCGTGCTGGTGATGCTGGCGATCTTCTTCATCACCTCGTCCGACTCCGCGTCGCTCGTCAACTCGCAGTTCTCCCAGCAGGGCAACCCCAACCCGCGGCGCGGGATCACGGCCCTCTGGGCGGTGCTGATGGCCGGCATCGCGGCCGTCATGCTGCTCACCGGCGGCCGCAGCGGCCTGCAGGGGATGCAGAACATGGTGATCATCTCCGCGTTCCCGTTCGCGCTCGTGCTGATCGCCATGGCGGTGGCGCTGATGCGGGAGCTCCGGCTCGACCCGATGATGATCCGCGCCGAGTACGAGCAGGCGGCGGTGGCGAACGCCGTCCGGCACGGCATCGCGGAGCACGGCGACAACTTCGAGCTGTCGATCGACCCCGTCGAGCCGGACAACGAGCGCGCCGTCGGGCACCACTTCGACTCCACTGCGGAGGAGGTCACCGAGTGGTACGCCCGCACCGACGAGGACGGCAACCCGATCGAGTTCGACTACGAGACCGGGCAGTACCTCGACGACGACGGGAACCCGCTCGAACCCGAGCGGACGGAGTGAGCCGACGGCTCAGACGCGGCTCCAGAGCGGCGTCTTGAGCAGGTTGTAGTCGTCGACCGGGTCGAAGCAGACGGTGCCGCGGCAGACCCAGACGCTGCGGCGGTCCCGTCCTTCCAGGTGCGAGCCGAACCCGTCGGTGCCGGCGGGGGCGGNNCGGACCAGCTCGTCGAACGGGTCGTCGGTCACCACGACGACGACCGCGGGCTTCAGGCCGCGGCGGGCATCGTCGGAGACCAACAGGTCCTCGAGCGCCGAGCCCGCGAAGCGCGGGTGCTCGAGGACGGTGCCCCACGTGGTGCGGGCCGCCCGGTCGGCGCGCTCGATGAAGTCGGGGCGCTCGGCGAGGAGCCCGACGAGCCGCAGCGCNNCTTGACCAGGGCGGAGGTGCCCGACGGGGTGACGTTGTCCGTGAGCGACCGCGGCCGGCGGAACAACCCGGTGTCCACGGAGTCGTAGAAGCCGCCGTCCTCGTGGTCGAACTTCGGCAGCGCCAGTTCGAGCAGGGCGACGGCGCGCTGCAGCCAGGTGGGGTCCCCCGTCGCGCCGGCCAGCAGCGCGAACGCCTCGGCGACCGCGCCATAGTCCTCTGCGGCGCCGTCGGGCCCGGAGGCGTCGCCCTCGAAGGAGGAGCGCTTCAGTTGGTCGCCGGTGAGGTGCACGTCGACGAGGTAGCCCGCGGCCCGCTTCGCCATGTCGAGCCACGTGGGCTCGTTGAAGATCATGGCGCCGGCGATGAGCGACGAGATCGTCCAGCCGTTCCAGGCGGCGACGACCATGCGGTCGGTGGCGGGGCGGAACCGGTTGGAGCGCTCGGCGAGCAGCGCGTCGGTGACCCGCTGGAGCCGCGCGAAGTCGGGGCGGCCGCGCAGCTGCAGCGTGGAGAGTCCGTGCTCGAACGTGCCGCCCTTGGTGACGTGGAAGACCTCGCCTGCCCACTCGGCGTCCTCCGGGCCGAGGGCGTCAGCGAGCAGTTCCGGCGTCCAGACGTAGAAGATCCCCTCATGGACGGAGCCGCGGATGTCGGTGGAGTCCGCGTCGAGGGCGGAGTAGAAGGCGCCCCCGTCGTTGGTCATCTCCCGGGCGAGGAACTCGACGATGCCGTAGGCGGTGCGCTCCAGCAGGGCCCGGAGACCGGAGTCGTGGTCCGCGGTGCGCCGCCAGCCTCGCACGTAGCTGCCGAGGAGGAGGGCGTTGTCGTAGAGCATCTTCTCGAAGTGCGGCACCACCCAGCCGGCGTCGACGGAGTAGCGGTGGAAGCCGCCACCCACCTGGTCGTGGATGCCGCCGCGGGCCATGGCTTCGAGCGAGCGCTGCGCGAGCTCGAGGCTCTTCGGGTCGCCCTTGACGAGCAGCGCGTCGATGAGCGACGGGGTGGGGAACTTCGGCGCGGTGCCGAACCCGCCGTGCACGAGGTCGAAGTCCTTCTCCACCTTGTTGATGGTCTCGCGCAGGTCGGGGGCCTTCTCGCTCTCCTCGATCGTTACGTGCTCGAGCTGGCGGGCGATGTAGTCGGCGCTGGTGACGAGCTGGTCGCGGCGGTTCTTCCACGCGAGCACCATGGCCTCCAGCACCTGCCGGAACGAGGGCTGGCTGGGGTGCGGCTCGGGCGGGAAGTAGGTGCCGGCGAAGAACGGCATGGCGTCCGGGGTGAGGAACAGCGTCATGGGCCAGCCGCCGGCGCCGCCGTTCATGACCTGGGTGACCGTCATGAAGGTGGCGTCGACGTCGGGCAGCTGCTGGCGGTCCACCTTGACGGGGACGAAGTTGTGGTTCATCAGCTTCGCGATCTCGGGGTCGTCGAAGCTCTCGTCGCTCATCACGTGGCACCAGTGGCACGACGCGTAGCCGATGGACAGCAGGATCGGCACCTCGCGACGGCGGGCCTCGGCGAGGGCGTCGTCGCCCCATTCCCACCAGTCGACGGGCTGCTGCGAGTGGAGCCTGAGGTAGTCGCTGGCGGAGGACTCGAGTCGGTTGGCCATAGGGTCAAGGCTAGCCCGCTGCAGCTGCTCGTTGACACGTCCCAACGACTGACGTCCACTCACCATCCGTTCCATGACGGCAACGATTCGACGCCGAGCAGCTATTTCCGGAAATCACAGGGTTCCACACGAGACGGAACTCCGCTATTATCGAGAAGTGCCCATTGATCCACGACCGCTCACGGTGCTGCCGGACGGACCAGAACCAGTGTCCGAGCGGGACTTGCTGCTGCGCGCATCCGAGCGACTCCAAGAAACTCTGCCGGCTGGTTGGGCCGTCAAGATCACCGTAAGCGCCGACCCCGAGGTTGACGCCAATCTCAAGTTGGAGCGCCTCGGCTCAGCGGTCATTACCTACCGTGTAAAGACCAAGCGCACGGTCACGCGAGCTGACGCGCTCTCACTGCTAGGCAAGCGCTACGTCTCCGAGCGCCTCGCGCGACGGACCGACGAGGCGGAACCGTGGTTGCTGGCGGCGCGCTACCTCAGCAGGCAGATCCAGGACCTGCTCCGTGAGCGTGACGTCTCCTACATCGACGCAACCGGAAACATCTTCATCAGCGCAGAGAAGCCGCTCGTCGTCATCTCCGAACGCGGCGCGACTGCCGATCCGTGGCGTGGAGCCGGCCGGCCGACCACGAGTCTCAAAGGGCTGCCGGCGGCGCTGATGGTGCGAGCCTTGGCCGACTACACGCCGCCTCTCACGGTTCCCGAGCTGGCAAAGGTCGCTGGGGCGTCCATCGGCGCTGCCTACCGTCTCGTCGACTATCTGACGAAAGAGGGATTGCTCTGGCGAGTAGACCGCGGACCAATCACGGAGGTCGACTGGCCCGAGCTCTTGCGGCGTTGGAGCCAAGATGCTCCAGTCCTCAACGCCAACAGCACGCGCGGATTCCTCGAACCACGCGGCGTCGACAGCGTCGTCCAGAAGCTCGGCAAGACGACGCCATCGCAGCGCTACGCAGTGAGCGGCTCGCTGGCGACCCAGCCCTATGCTCCCTACGCCGAGGCTCGTCTGGGACTTATCTATGCGGAGGATCCGATGGCCCTGGCTGCGGATCTTGGGCTGCGTCCCGTTGAGTCGGGGGCCAATGTCATCCTCGTTGCACCGCGCTCGCCCGTGGTCTTCGAGCGCACTTCGAACTGGCGTGACATCACGATCGTCGCGCCAAGCCAGGCAGCCGCGGATCTTCTTGGAGGTCCCGGCCGCAACCCCGCCGAAGGCGAATTCCTGCTGGATTGGATGAAGGAGAACCCGGATGCCTGGCGCCGACAATTTGATCGTTGAGGCGCGCGCCGCTCTGTTGGACGCTGTCGCGGCTCTCGAGGCGCACAAGAATTCGGTGATCCTCATCGATGCTCAGGCGATCTATCTGCACACCGGCCATGCGACATTCGCCATCGCCGAGGCGACCAAGGACTCCGATCTGGCGATCGACGCCCGAGCCCTCGGCGAGGACCCGCTCCTCGAGGAAGCGATGACACGCGCCGGTTTCATCCTCAACCCGGTGAGCGGGCAGCCCGGCGCCTGGATGTCGCCCAACGGAATCCCCGTCGACCTCATGGTTCCCGAGAACCTTGCCGGCTCAGGAAGTCGCCGTGGCGTTCGGATCCCGCCACATGACAAGCACTCGGCTCGGCGAGCCGCCGGACTCGAAGCAGCAATCATCGACCAGACCCCCATGAGGGTTCAGTCTCTGGACGGCGACGGCCGCAGCGCGGTCATCAATGTCGCCGGCCCCGCCGCGCTCTTGGTGGCAAAGCTCCACAAGCTCGGCGAACGTGTCGACAGCCCGGACCGTCTCAACAACAAGGACGCCCACGACATCTACCGGCTGCTCGTCGCGACCGAGACCTCCGAGCTCGCCGAGACCATTCGGCAACTCCTCGCAGAGGAACTTTCGCAGCGCGCTACGACCCGGGCACTCGGGTTCATACAGCAGCTCTTCGCCGCGGGACCAGATGCTGTCGGATCGACGATGGCGGGCCGAGCCGAAGAAGGTGTCGGCCAGCCGGACACCGTCTCGGCCTCCGTCAGCTTCCTGGCCCAGGATCTGCTGTCGGCGCTGGCTTGATCAGCTAGGTTTGCTGAATCGTGTCGGACCTGTTCCNNAGACGATCGGCGCCCTGCGGGCTAAGCACCCTGTCTGGCGCCTGCCACATGACGTGTTAACACTTCGCGAAAAACCTAACACGTTGTCTTGACATGTCAGGTTACTGAACACGTCTCCCTTGGCAGCGCGTCGGGCCGTTTCGCGTGCGACCCCTCCCCGGGCTGGCGGCGCACCTCCCCGTCACCGGGCCGGCGCTTCGGCCGCGTGAGAGACTGGCCCCATGACGCTTCGACCACGCTCTGGGGTGACCACCGAAGGCGGCCGGGAGCCCGGCCAGCTGGGCAAGGCGGTGGCGACGAACGGCGGCGCCGTCGGCCTCATGTGGGTGCTGGAGGGCATCGACCAGCTCACCCGCAACAGCCTCGACCAGTTCGGCATCGAGCCGCGCGACGTGAACGACCTCGGCGACATCTTCCTCGCCCCCTGGCTCCACTTCGGCTGGGCGCACCTGATCAGCAACTCGGTGCCGTTCCTCGTCCTCGGCATCCTGATCTACCTCTCCGGCGCGGCCCGCTGGCTCGTCACGCTGGTGGTGACGATCATCGTCTCCGGCATCACCGTGTGGCTGCTCGCTCCCCCGGCCTCCATCACGTTGGGCGCCTCCGGCATCGTGTTCGGCTTCCTCACGTACCTGCTCGTGCGAGGCTTCTTCACCAAGAAGCTCGGCCAGATCGGCATCGCGGTGCTGGTGATGATCGTCTACGGAGGGGTGCTGTGGGGCGTGCTGCCCACGCAGTCGGGGGTCTCCTGGCAAGCGCACCTGGGTGGCGCCGTCGGCGGCGTGCTCTCCGCGTGGCTAATGCACGCCAGACGAGACCGCCCCGCGCGCCGCAGGGCACAATATTGAGTGTGACCAGCACCGACGAAGCCCGTATCGCCCGCCGCTACCCGAAACGCACGGTGTTCGACTACCTGCTCTTCGGGGGGCTCGGACTGGGTGTGGCGCTGACGATCGTGATCGCCGCCGTCGCCGGCGTCCGGCAGTCCACCCCGCCGGTCGCGGCGATGGTGCGCAGCTTCGAGGTGGTCTCCCCCACCCGGATCGACGTCGAGCTCGTCGTCCAGCGCGAGGACCCGTCGCAGTCCGCGGAGTGCGCGGTGTTCGCCCAGGCCGACACGTACGAGGAGGTCGGCGAGGCCGTGCTGCAGATCCCGCCGGCCACCGAGGACCTGAAGCCGTACACCTTTTCTGTGACCACCGTGAAGGAGGCCGCCGCCATCGACGTGGAAGGCTGCCGCGTCGTGGCCGAGTGATAGGCTTGCTGAATGTCTGAAACCAACACCAATGTCGTTTGGCTGACACAAGAGGCCTACGACAAGCTCGAAGCCGAGCTCAACGAGCTCAAGACCGTCGGCCGCCCCGAAGTCAGCGCACGCATCGCCGCAGCGCGCGAGGAGGGCGATCTCAGCGAGAACGGCGGCTACCACGCCGCGCGCGAGGAGCAGGGCCAGATGGAGGGCCGCATCGCCCAGCTGGAGCAGCTGCTGCGCCAGGCCAAGGTGGGCGAGCCCGAGGGCCACGCCGACGAGGTGGCTCCCGGCAAGCTGGTCACCATCGCCTACGACGGCGACCCGGACGACACCGACACGTTCCTCCTCGGCTCCCGCGAGGTCCTCGCGGTCGACGACTCCGTCGAGCACGCCGTGTACTCGCCCCAGTCCCCGCTCGGCGCCGCCATCCTCGGCAAGCGCATCGGCGAGGAAGCCAGCTACGAGGCGCCCAACGGCAAGACGATCAACGTGCAGATCACGGCGGTCGACGTCCTGTAGCCACACCCGCTCAGACATGGGAGATCGCGCCGGGACAACCCGGCGCGATCTTCGTATGTCGCGGGCTACTCGCTGCCGAGCAGCTTCGCCGCCTCGGCGGCGCTCAGCTCACCGGTGGCGACGCGCGCCAGCAGGTCGTCCTGCTGGGAGAGCGGCAGGCCGTACTCGGACTCCTCCTGGTCGGCCGACCACTCCTCCGCCCGCTGCGGGGCGACGGCGGGCTCGTCGTCGCCCTTGGGCGTGAGCCCCAGCTTGGCGAGCACCGCGTCGTAGCGGGAGCGCGCCGTCGGGTACGACACCTTGAGGTGCTTCTCCACCTCGCGGAGGTTGCCGCGCGAGCTCAGGAACACGCGCAGCAGCTCGAGCTCGGGGTCGTCGAGGCGGTCGAACTCTGTGCCGGCGAACTGGCCGCGCAGCTCCGTGCCGCAGTGCAGGCAACCCTTGCTGACGGTGATCAGGTCGTCGCCGCAGACCGGGCAGTCCGACGGTCCGTGGTACATCTTCGCCATGCTCACTCCTCCACCTTGATCGCCGCCATGCCCATCAGGACGCTCACCTCGAGGCGGGCGCCGCCGTTGCCGACCACGTACTCGTCCACGTCCCCGCCGGAGTGCGGCCAGGCGATGCGGCCGAGCTTCGCGTCGCCGCGGACCGCGACGTTCGCCCCGCGGGTCAGGGTGACGCTCAGCGAGCCGGACTCCACGCGCAGCTTCGACCTCCCCGAGCTGATCGGCCCCTCGACGCTGACGCTGCCCGCCTGCGCGAGCAGGTCCTGCACCTCGATGACGTCCTCGAGGCTGGACCCCGCCGCGGTGACGCGGACGCGGCCGAAGCGCGGGACCTTGGTGGTCTTGAGCCCGCCGGTGGTGAGTTCCACGTCGACGATGAGCTTGGGGTTGATCTTGATGACGAGCTCCTTGCCGAGCGCGATGTCGCTCAGGTGCTCCATCTTGTGCGGGGGTCGGATGATGGAGAACCCATCGAACCGCGGCCCGATCTCGCCGTTGGCGGTGATCTCCATGACGGTGCCCGTGCGGCGCAGGATGTGCTGGCCCTCGACGCTCAGCGTCGCGATCGACGGGTCGCCCTCGATCCGGACCCGGCGGCCGGTGGCCTGGATCTTCACCCGGTCCAGCCCCCCGGGACGCGAGCCGGGCTCGCTATCGGTGGACTCGTGTTCATCGCGGGAGCCGGCCGTCGCGTCGCCGCCGCCGTACTCCTTCTGGGCCTCGGCGGCCATCGCCGCGACCTTCTTCAGTTCCTCGATCCGGCGGCTCGCTTCCTCCGCCGTGATCTTCCCCTCCGCCAAGTCATTGAGGATGGGTTCGAAATTTAGCTTCGCCATGTTCCAAAGTGTAAACCCCTCTTTTCCATTTTGGAAGGTTCGGGTGGATACAGCGTCGGCGGCCGGCCGTGTGGCAGAGTGCTGCCCATGCCGACACCGCTGCACGAACTCGTCGCGCCCGACTGGGCGGACGCACTCGCGCCCGTCGAACCCCGCATCCAGGCGATGGGGCAGTTCCTCCGCGCCGAGATCGCCGACGGTCGCCCGTACCTGCCGTCGGGCGACAACGTGCTGCGGGCCTTCAGGCTGCCGCTGGCCGAGGTGAGGGTGCTCGTCGTGGGCCAGGACCCGTACCCGACGCCGGGGCACGCCGTCGGGCTGTGCTTCTCGGTCGGGCGCGACGTGCGGCCGCTGCCGAAGTCGCTGGTCAACATCTACAAGGAGTTGGAGGCCGACCTCGGCATCCCGCCCGCGCCGCACGGCGACCTCACTCACTGGTTCGAGCAGGGCGTGCTGCTGCTGAACCGGGTGCTCACGGTCCGGCCGGGTGCGCCGGCGTCGCATCGCGGCAAGGGTTGGGAAGAGGTGACCACCCGCGCGGTGGAGGCGCTCGCCGCCCGGGGTGGGCCGCTCGTCGCGCTGTTGTGGGGCCGCGACGCGCAGTCGGCCGAGTCGCTGCTGCCCGGCGTCCCGGTGGTGAAGAGCGCGCACCCGTCGCCCCTTTCGGCGTACAACGGCTTCTTCGGCTCGCGGCCGTTCAGCCGCGTGAACGAGGCGCTGGAGGCGCAGGGCGCCGCCCCGATCGACTGGCGCCTCTCCGGCTGAGTTCCTTGCGCTTCGGCATAGGCTTGGGGGTATGGATATCGACGTCATGGGCTGGATCCAGCGCACCCTCAAGCCGCACATGGTCTCCCCCGACGAGGCCCTCCCCGGCCGCGACACCCCGATCCTCAGCCCGATGCCCCGCCACGAGATCTTCGGCCTGCCGCTCGACGAGGAACCCGAGGGCTCCGAGGTCGCGTACTTCGCGCTCGGCTGCTACTGGGGCGAGGAGCGCATGTTCTGGGAGACCGACGGCGTGCTCAACACCGCCGTCGGCTTCATGGGCGGCTTCACCCCCAACCCCACCTACCGCGAGTCCTGCACCGGGCAGACCGGGCACACCGAGACCGTCAAGGTGGTCTACGATCCCCGACGGGTCAGCTACGACGACCTGCTGAAGATGTTCTGGGAGGCCCACGACCCCACCCAGCTCAACCGGCAGGGCAACGACGTCGGCACCCAGTACCGCTCGGCCGTCCACACGCACACGACCGGCCAGTTGGCCACGGCGCAGTCCTCGCGCGACGCGTACCAGTCCGTACTGACGGGGGCCGGCTACCGGGAGATCACCACCGAGATCCTCCCGGCCGACGGCCGCCCCTTCTACCCGGCGGAGCCGTACCACCAGCAGTACCTGGACAAGAACCCGGCCGGTTACTGCGGCATCGCCGGCACGGGTGTCTCCTGCCCGATCGGCGTGGCGCCCGCCGACGGCTGACGGCGGTGGAGGGGCTCGAAGCTTCATGAATATCATTGTCCGAGTTGTGCCGCCTTTTCGGCGTCTGTAGCAGTTCGAGGTCCGGCCGAGCCGCCGCGCGGCCAACCCGAATCCACCGCTCTTCCACCGGCCGGGCAGAGTTGCGGCATCAGTGTGCCGGGCCGCGGCGCCGTGCAACCCGTGGTCGGCGGCCGGCTCCACGCCCGCCAGTGTGGACGGTTCCGCACGTACCCGGCCTCGCGGATTGCTGCGGAGCTCGCCAGCAGCCGCCGTTCCGCGGAGACCCCCGTGGGGCCCCCGGGCTCGCAACAGCGCCTCGGCTCCCGTGGCCAGAGCTGTGTACAACCGGCGAGCGCGGCGACGGGCTTCGGCCTGGCCTTCAGCAGACCCAGGCCCTGGGCGTGGTCCATTGAGGGTTTTCACCGCTCACCGGCACCCCTTCGAGGCGCCGCTCAGGCGTTGTGAACGAGGGAGTGGACGCCTGGGAGGCTGTCGAAGGCCGCTTTGCCGTCCGTCGTCAGCAGGATCCTGGCAGTGGCCGCAGCGGTCGCGGCGATGATCAAGTCGTGCGCCCCACGGGGCTTGCCCTCACGCCGGACGTGAGCGATCAGACGAGCATGGACCATGGCCACATCGACGGTGTAGTCCTCGACGGGGATGAGGGCCCGTACGCCATCGACGAACTCCTGGCGCCGGACACGCCGTTGACCGTCGGCAAGCTCGACTCCGAGTTGGAGTTCAGCGACGGTCACCGCGGCGATGCATACGTCGTCTTCATCCTCGAGCACATCGGCCAGGCCCTGGCCGTCGCGTTCAGCGCGGATCACCACACCGGTGTCCAGGATCAGCCGTCGTGCCACGTCGCGCTCATCTCGTCGGTGATGCCCTCCCGAGCGGAGGCGACATCGTCGACGAAGTCGTCGTCGACCCGGTGCGATGCCAGAAAGCCCCGGATGGCAGCACCATTGCCTGCGGGGGCGGGGGCGAGTGTGGCCAGCCGCCGCCCACCTCGGGTGATCACGATCGTCTCCCCGTGCTCCGCCCGATCGAGCACGGAGGCGAAGTTGCGCGACACTTCGGTCGCCGTCATCGTCCTCATGGAATCAGAGTATCTGATTTTCCCTGATGCCGTAGACATGCGGACCGGCTTCCCGGAAACGGTGCCGCGCTCGGGCCGGATGAGCCGTGGATCATTGGGCGGCAAACCCCGGAGCGGGCGAGACCACGAGCCTCCCCCCGCCCCTGCTGCCCGTTCCGGCGGACCGGCGCGGTCCGGACAGCGCAACGTCGGCGCCGGAGCGGTCGAGCGGACCGCCACCGGCTTACGCTCCCGCGAGGTCCCGGGCGACCTCCATGTCGCTGAACGGGATCAGCTCCCCGCCGGCCAACTGGTGCTGTTCGGCGCCCTTGCCGGCGATGAGCACGACGTCGTCCTTGCCCGCCGCGGCCAGCGCGTACCGGATCGCGTCGCGGCGGTCCGCCCGGCGTTCGAACGGCGTGCCCGTCCTGGTCAGCCCCACGGTGACGTGGTCCAGGATCGCCTCCGGGTCCTCCGTGCGCGGGTTGTCCGAGGTGAGCACGCACAGGTCGGACAGCTCCCCGGCGATCACGCCCATGATGGCGCGCTTGGTCACGTCCCGGTCGCCGCCGCAGCCGAAAACGGTGATGACCCGCGCGGGCGCGAAGCCCCGGATCACGGCCAGGACCTTTTCCAGCGAGTCCGGTGAGTGCGCGTAGTCCACGATCACCGAGGCGCCCTGCGGCGTCTCGAAGCTCTCGAACCGGCCCGGCACGGTCGGCATCCGGTCCAGCACCCCGACGAGCGCCTCCAGGTCGTGCCCGAGCAGGTGGCAGGCCGCCACCGCCGCCAGGGCGTTCGACACCGAGTACCGGCCCGGTGTGGGGATCGCCGCAGGGTATTTGCGGTCGCCGTGGTGCAGGGTGAACCGGCTTCCGGATGCGTCCACGACCAGGTCCGTCGCCCGGTAGTCCGCCTCCGTCTCCAGCGAGTACGTGATCGTCGCGCCCGGCATCAGGGCCTGGATCTCGGCGCCGACCGGGTCGTCCGCGTTGACCACCGCGCGGCGGCACAGGCCCCGGAAGAGCCGCAGCTTGGCGTTCTTGTAGTTCTCCATCGTGCCGTGGTCGTCCAGGTGGTCCTGGGTCAGATTGGTGAAGATGCCGACGTCGAGGAACGTACGGTCCAGCCGGTGGGTCAGCAGGCCCATCGAGGTGGCCTCCAGCGCCACGCTGCCGGCCCCGTGGTCGCGCATGTACCCGAGGAGGTACTGGAGGTCCGGCGTCTCCGGCGTGGACAGGACCGACCACGGCATCGGGATCGCCCCCCGGCCGATCCGGCTGCCGCCGGTACCGATGACCCCGACCCGCGCGCCCTCGGCGAGGGCCAGGAGTGACTCGACCATGGACGACACGGAGGTCTTGCCGTTGGTCCCGGTGACGGCGACGACGTCCATCGCCCGGCCCGGCTCTCCGTAGTAGCGCGAGGCGACGACGGGGGAGAGCGTACGGATGTCCGGGACCCGTACGACGCATACGCCCGCCGGGAGCCCTGCCCCCTCCGGCACGTCCACGCGCTCCGGCACGCGCTCACTTCCCTGCGCGTACGCCGCTGGGGCCCGGTCATCCGCTGGAGCCCGGCCGCCCCCCGGTCCGGGCGCCTCGCCCCCGCCCCCGCCCCCGCTCATTCCTTCGACGAGCACCGCCACCGCACCCCGCTCCACCGCCTGCGCGACTGCTTCAGGCCCTCCACCGCCATGGCCGGGTACCGCGATGAACAAGGACCCGGGACGCATTTCCCCCGCGTCGAAGCTCATGCCGCCGGTGATCTCCGCGCGCGTCGCATCGCCCTGGAGGACCTGGTGGTGGTGACCGTTCAACAGTTCGCTCAGCTGCACAACTATCCCCTCGATAGCGGTGCCGGTTCAGTGCGAGCGGCCGGCCGGTGGGCGGGACGAGGCATGCCGGGCACCGCGGTGGTGACCATGACCGGCCGGCCGGGAACCGGGGTGTCGCTTCGCCGGTGCCCGACCGTCGGGAATATCTGTCGTGCCGGTTAAAGCTCCGGCAGGTGGTGCCCACACATCACGTGAAGACACCACGTGACGGCACCACGGAGAAAAACTCTGCGTGTGACCTCTCCAGCCGGGACGGCCGGAGACTGCTGACTCTGAGCGACGCGGCGTTCCGGGCCGCGTCCAGCTCGGCTTGGACCAAGGCTGGTGGATGCCCGGGGCCTCGGTGACGTTGTCCCATCACAGGCCGTACAGCGCAGAAGGCATCCTCACAACGCTCTGCGAGCATACATCCGGTCACCCCGCGTCCGGCACCGTGCAGCAGCAGGTGACCGTGCGTAGCGCCGCTGCGGTCCGTGTGCCCCGACGGGCGCCCGCGGCTTGCCGGCGGACCTCCGCGTCGCCCGTCGTACCACCTCCCGGCCACGCCCCGCCGAGCCGGCGTACGGCGGCTAACCTGACCGGGGTCCGGCCGTCGGGCACAGTCGGCGAGATCGGCAAGGTCGGCGGTCGGCGAGGTCGGCAAGCCAGGAGAGGTGAGCGATGAGCGGGATACGCCAGGCGCGCGAGTCCGACCACAGCGTGCTCGTCGAGTGCGTCCGGAGCTGGTGGGACGATTCGCGCTCCGCCGAGGAGGCGCGCGAGCTGTCGCTCCTCCTGCCGAAGCTCTTCCTCCAGCATTTCGCCCGGACGAGCCTCCTCGCCGAGGGGCCGGACGGCGCTGTCCACGGCTTCCTGGTCGGCTTCCACTCGGGCGACCGTCCCGACGAGTCGTACATCCACTTCACCGGGGTGCACCCCGGCCACCGGCGGCAGGGCATCGCGCGCGAGTTGTACGAGCGGTTCTTCGCGCTGGCCCGTGCGGCCGGCCGGCACCAGGTGCTGGCGGTCACGGCCCCCGGGAACCGCGGTTCCGTCGGGTTCCACCGCGCGCTCGGCTTCGAGCCGGAGCCGGGCGACGCGGAGGCCGGCGGCGTACCGTACGTGACCGACGACGACGGCCCCGGCCGCTCGCGGGTCCGCCTCCGCCGCAGGCTCGGCACGGACGCCGGTACGGCCTCGCCGTTCACCGTACGGATCTCCGTACGCGGCTACGAGACCGACTCCCAGGGGCACCTCAACAGCAGTGTGTACACGCAGTACGCGGAGCACGCCCGCTGGTCGCTCCTCCAGACCGCCGGCATCCGGCAGAGCGACCTGCTCGACAAGGGGGTCGGCCCGGTGAACCTGGAGAGCACGACCCGGTTCCGCCGCGAACTGCGGGCGGGCGACGAGGTGGACGTCGGCTGCGTGTTCGTGCGGAGCGGCGGGAAGACCTTCCGCATCGAGCAGTCGTTCCACCGGGCCGGGGAGCTCGTCGCCGAACTGAACAGCGTGAGCGGGCTGATGGACCTGGCCGAGCGCAGACTCCTCGCCGATCCGCGGCCGGCCTTCCGCGCCATGACGCCCGATCCGCGCCTGCTCGGCCTCTGACCCCGCTGGCCACTCGCACCCGTTTCAGGCGCCGCTGACGCGCCGACAGGCCCGGCGCGGCGCGGGCCGAACCCGGACCGGGCTGAAGAGAAGTCCATGCGACATACCACCCACTTGGCGCAGTAAACGGCCCAGGAGGGTTACTGGACACCGGACGGGCCGTTGTCGCGGGCATGGAGCCGCGGCAGTGGTGGGATCGGAATACGGTGTTGGCAGAAGCTTTCTGTCTGAGTGACGAGCAGGTGCGTTCGGCGCAGTCGGCCCTGGACGAGGCCCAGGCGCACAGGTCGCGCCTGCTGGCTGCGTTCGCGGTCACGGTCGGCAGCGACGGCGCGGTCGCCGGCGTGCTCGGACTGCATGAACGGGAAGTGCGCGTCGCCCGGCGGACGGTGGGCAAGGAGGACGCCCGCGGGGTGGCCGACGAGCTGCTGACAGCGTCGTTGACGGCGTCGGAGAACGAGCAGGAGGCGGTGCCGCCCGATGCCGCGGCCGCGCCGTCGATGGGGATGGCGGGGCCGGCGGCCGAGGCCGGGGGCATGGCGCACGACCCGTCCGCCGACCAGGTCCCGCACCAGCAACACCAACAGCAGCAGCACGGGGTGCGGGAGCCGCGCTGGACCGGGGCGATGGACGCGCTGCTCGTCGGGAGCTGGCAGACCGGTGTCGACCTCCAGGTCCTCGCCTCCGAGTTCGGCCTCGACCTGGCCCGGCTGGTCTCCCGGGCCCAGCAGCTGTCGGCCGAGGGCCGGCTGTCGCCACCGTGGGCGGGGCCCGGGCCGGGCGGCGAGGCGAGGTCGGGCCGACACCGCCGCAACTCCGGCGACGTCGATTACACGTACGACTTCTACGACTCCTACGATCACCCCGCCTATCCGCCCGGCTGGGAGGTGCCCTCGACCGTGCCCGACGACATGCTCACCTCGATGCCGCACCAGACGGGCTGGCAGCAGTACACGCACAGCACGGCTTCCTGAAGACCTCCCCCGGGAGCCTTCCGGCACGCACCGGCGCTGTTCAGGGGAACACCTTTCCGGCGGCCCCGGCACGAGCCGCGAGGGTGCTCCCCGGCCCGCACGCGCCCGCGTACGCCATCGGTACGGCCCGGCCCGTACGGCGCCGGCCCGTGCAGCCGTCCGTACGCCGGTGAGGTACGCGGCCCGTACGCCGGTGAGGTACGCGGCGGTGACCCCGCCGAGTTGACGGACGTGGCGGCCGGGTGTGCCCTGGAAGAGCGGGGATGCCGGGAGAGAGGAGCCCCCGCCATGCAGGCTCACGCCATCGGCGGCCGACCGACCGCACACGCCCGGCCGGAAGGCGGGCACGGTATGCGGCTGCCGGCCGCGATCTGTGCCCTGTACGGCGTGTACGCGGGCTTCCTGGACAGCGACAGCGGCGCCTCCACGACCAGGGCCGCCCTGCTGGGCCTGATCACCGGGGCCGTGCTCCTTGCACTCTGGTCACTCGTCCGCAAGGTACGGCCGCGGATGATGCTGGAGGCCCGTTCGATGCTCCAGGGGGCACTGGCGGGGAGTGCCTTCGGACTGCTGGTCTCCCTCAGCGGCGCCTCGGTGCTCAAGGCAGCAGCGATCGGACTCGCCGCGGGCGCCGCCGTCGCTCTGACGACGCACTACCGCCTCTACGGCAAGGTCCGCTGACCGACCGCGGGCACGTCTCACCGCGCCCGTACGGCCCGGCAGCCCTTGCTCCCCGCCCCTGATTCCGCCGCACCCCGCCCCGCCCCGGTCAGGACGTGGTGACCGCGCGTTCCGTGACCCGCACCCGGCCCTTGCGGATGGTCGCGAGGCGCGGCGTGCGGGCGGCGATGGCGCTGTCGTGGGTGACCATCACGAACGTGAGGCCGCGCTCCTGCCACAGCCTCTCGAGCAGATCCACGATGTCGTCCCGTGTCGACTCGTCGAGATTTCCGGTCGGCTCGTCGGCGAGCAGCACCAGCGGGCGGTTGACGAACGCGCGCGCGATCGCCACCCGCTGCTGCTCACCACCGGAGAGCTCGTGGGGCAGCCGGTCGGTCTTGCCCGCGAGGCCGACGAGGTCGAGCACCTCGGGCACCACCGTCTTGATGACGCCGCGCGACCTGCCGATCACCTCCAGCGCGAACGCCACGTTCTCCCCGACGGTCTTGTTCGGCAGCAGCCGGAAGTCCTGGAACACGCAGCCGATGCGCTGACGCAGCCGTGGCACCCGGCGACGCGGCAGCCTCGCGACGTTGAGGTCGGAGACGAAGATGTCGCCGCGAGTGGGCACGTCCTCGCGCACAAGCAGCCGCAGGAACGTCGACTTGCCCGATCCCGAGGGCCCGATCAGGAAGACGAACTCCCCCTTGTCCACGGTCACCGAGACCCCGTCCAGCGCCGGGCGCGTGGAGGTCTTGTACAGCTTGGTGACGCGTTCGAGGCGGATCACGGTGAGTGACGTTAGAGCACGCGTCGTCACTGTCCCGGGAGGACCCGCCGAAGCGTCAGCCAGACGCTGTCGCCTCGTTGCGGCGCCAGCGGATGCCGGCCTCGATGAAGCCGTCGATGTCGCCGTCGAGCACGGCACCGGGGTTGTTGACCTCGTGGCTGGTGCGCAGGTCCTTCACCATCTGGTACGGGTGCAGCACGTAGGACCGCATCTGGTTGCCCCACGACGAACCGGTGTCCTTGAGCGAGTCCATCAGGGCCCGCTCCTCCTGCCTGCGGCGTTCGAGCAGCTTGGCCTGCAGCACGATCATCGCCGAGGCCTTGTTCTGGATCTGGCTGCGCTCGTTCTGGCAGGACACGACGATGTTGGTGGGCAGGTGGGTGAGCCGCACCGCCGAGTCGGTGGTGTTGACGCCCTGCCCGCCCGGACCCGAGGATCGGTAGACGTCGACGCGCAGTTCCTTCTCGTCGATCTCCACGTGGTCCGAGGTCTCGACGACCGGCGCCACCTCGACACCGGCGAAGGAGGTCTGGCGGCGCCCCTGGTTGTCGAACGGGGAGATCCGGACGAGCCGGTGCGTGCCCTGCTCGACCGAGAGCGTGCCGTAGGCGTAGGGCGTGTGCACGGCGAAGGTGGCCGACTTGATGCCCGACTCCTCCGCGTAGGAGGTGTCGTAGACGTCGACGCCGTAACCGTGGCGCTCGGCCCAGCGCAGGTACATCCGCATGAGCATCTCGGCGAAGTCGGCGGCGTCGACGCCACCGGCGCCGGCGCGGATCGTCACGACCGCCGCGCGCTCGTCGTACTCACCGGAGAGCAGGGTGCGGACCTCGAGCTGACCGACGGCCTTGCGGATCTTGGCCAGCTCGGCCTCGGCCTCGGTGAGCGTGTCCGCGTCGCGCTCCTCCGTCCCGAGCTCCACGAGCGCCTCGAGGTCGTCGATCCGCGCGTCCATGCTCTGGATCCGCTCGAGCTCGGAGTTGGCGCGGGAGAGGGCGGAGGTCACGCCCTGCGCCTTGTCGGGGTCGTCCCACAGGTCGGGGGCCGCGGCCTGCTGCTCGAGCTCGGCGATCTGCGCCTCGAGGGCGGGCACGTCGGTCACATCGCGCACCGACCCCATGGTCGTGCGCAGGTGCTTGATCTCGGTCTCGAAGTCGACAGCCACAGCAGGTCACCTTACGGCAGGCGCGCCGACGCGTCGGGCGTGCTCGAGATGAACTGGTCGACCCAGCGCACCTTGGGGTCGCGGTCGATGAGCATCGACTTGACGAGCAGGGTGAAGGGGATGGCGAGCAGCGCGCCGAGCGCGCCGAAGACGTACGCCCAGAAGACGAGCGACAGGAAGGCCGTCGAGGCGTTGATGCCGACGGCGTCGCCGGTGAACTTCGGCTGCAGGATCGTCTGGACGACGAAGTTGACGACCGAGTAGACGACGATCACCCACACCATCGTCGAGACCCCTCCCGCCAGCAGCCCGATGAGGGCCGGCGGGACGAGGCCGAGCACGAAGCCGATGTTGGGGATGTAGTTGGTGACGAAGGCCAGCAGGGCGAAGGTCATCGCCAGCGGGACGCCGAGCCAGGCCAGGGCGAGGTAGTCGATGACCGCGACGATGATGCCGAAGACCGTGGAGACGATCCAGTACCGGCGCACGCGGTAGCCGAAGTCGACGAGGGCGTCGGCGACATCCGGTTTTTGCCGGTGGATCGCGTCGAGCCGCCGGCCGAAGCCACCGGCGTCCATGACGAGGAAGATCATCACGGTCAGCAGGAAGAGCATCGTCGTCGTCAGGCCGGTCACCGTGTTGGCGAGGGAGCTGGCGACGCCCGCGAGGTTGCGCAGGTCGAAGTTGCTGATCGCGTCGTTGATCTCCTCCGTCTCGACCCCGCGCTCGGCGAGCAGCTGCTGGATGTCGGTGACGAACCCGGTGAAGGTGCTCGTGTACGCCGGCTTGGTCAGCTCGTTGGCGAAGCGGGTCGCGGCGATGGCGATCGAGGCGCCGAGCGCGGCGAGGATCCCGTAGAGGATGACGATGAGCAGCAGCCCGGCGACGGCGCTCGGCAGGATCCGCCGCATGCCCTTGTACACGGGGTAGACGGCGATGATCAGCGTGACGGCGAGGAAGGTCGGCGCGACGATCCCGGCGACCTGCTTGAGGCCGGCGATGGCGATGATCCCGGCAGCCAGCCCGAGCAGCAGGGTGAGCGTCGGCGGCAGCGAGATCCGGTGGACCGGCCGCAGCTCCTCGTGGTCGTGGTCACGCTCGGCGTCGTGCAGCTCGGCGGCGGGGACGGTCGGCGCCTCGGGGCGCTCGTCGGGGTCGAGGACCGTGCCCTGGGTCGTCTGGACCACCTCGGGCTCGTGCTCGCGCTCATCGGGAGTGGTGTCCGGCGCGGCGTCGGCTGCTGTGTCGGACGTGGTCTCGACCATCTCGGCCGGGGGCGTGTCCTCCCCCTTCGTCCCGGCCGTGCCGTCCCGCTGCTCGTCCGCCACGTGCATCCCTCCTGCAGGTGCGGGCACGGTCGTGCACCGCTGCCGTCATCGTGTCACCTCGGACCGACGGGCGAGCCGCAACGCGGCTCAGGGTTGGCCGGTGACGACGCCGGCCCGGGCACGCGACTCGACGGTCACCGTCACCGAGCCACCCATCGACTCGAGCAGGCCGCCGATGAGGGGCAGGTCCGCCTGTCCGGTCAGGCGGACGACGGCCGTCTGACCGTCGGGGCTGCCCGTGCCGTCCGCGACGCCCCAGCTCTCGAGGCCGTGCGGCAGCGCACGCGACGCGAGGTGCTCGGAGGCCGCAGCGCGGACCGAGTCGTCGGTGACGGGCAGGGCGGTGCCGAGCCCGCCCTCGTAGATCTGCTCGGCGCTCTCGTCGGTCGCCTCGAGCGCCGCGGAGTCCGCGGCGTCGAGCAGTCGCATCCGGGAGATGTGGACCGAGGTCACGGCGATGCCGCCGATGATCAGCGTCATCGCGATGACGGTGAGCCCGAGGACGAGGATGCTGAGCTGGCCCCGGTCGTCGCGGGCCCGCGCCACGAGGGGACGAAGGGAGGTCATCGCGCCTCGTACCCGGGCACTGGCGAGACCTGCGTGGCCGAGACCGGGATGTCCAGCGGCACGACGTCGCGGAGGAACCCCGGGACGAGCGGCATGGGCACGGAGGTCGCCGCCCGGGTGGTCACCGACTCTCCGGGCGACAGGCAGGGCGAAGCGGTGCACTCGAGCGTGAGGCGGCTGCCCTCCCCGAAGCCCTGGTCCTCGAAGGCGATGTCCGCCGCGGCCTGCGAGCGCGCCTGCGCCGACGACTCGTCGCTCGCGGTGACGAAGGCGCGACCTGCCTCTCGGGCGGCCTGGGTGACGGCGTAGGACCCGGCCTGGAGGCGGGCGAGGCACAGGACGAGGTAGATGAGGGGGACGAGGAGCAGGATCGCCAGCCAGACGAACTCGATGACGGCGGTCCCCCCGTCGTCGGCCAGCCGTGCGCGCGCCCTCACTGCTCCTCCAGGAAGGCGCGGCCACGGACGTCGAGCGCGTCCCCCGGGCCGACCGGACCGATCACCGGCAGCGGTGCCGTCACGTCGACGACGACGACCTGCACCCCTTCGGCCGTCGTGTCGGTCCTCGCCACGACACCGCCGGAGTAGCGCGGCGAGAGGGAGCGGTCGATGAGGTCACGTGCGCGGGCCGCGCCCTGCTCGGGGCTCGAGCCGGCCCTCGCCCCGTAGCGAGCCCCCTCGGAGGCGCAGGAGACGAGGGTGTTGCGCACGTGGAGGGCCAGTCCCAGCTGGAAGACGGCGAGGAAGACGAAGAGCAGGAGGATCGAGGTCAGGGCGAAGTCGACGACCGCGGATCCGCGGTCGTCCCCCAGACGCTCGATCCGCGTCAACCGTGGACCTGGTCGGGCCCGGTGACGCCCTTGAGGGCGTTCTCGAACATCGACTTCAGCTGCTCGCCCGCGATGGCCCAGATGCCGGTGACGAGGGCCGCGGTCATCAGGGTGATGAGCACCCAGCCGGGCACGTCGCCCGTCTCGTCCTCGAGGCGGGCCATGGTCCGGTGGACGCTGTCGGTGAGGCGCACGTGCGCCTTGATGAGCTGGTCGGTCATGTCATCTCTCCTTGGTGGCGGTGCTGTCGGGTCACATCTGGAACTGGAAGAAGCCGAGGCCGGGGAACAACGCGAAGAGGACCGTGATGGGCAGCACGCCGAAGACGACGGGGACCATCATCGCGATCTCCTTCTTGCCGCCGGCCTCCATGATCAGCCGGCGCCCCTCCTCGCGGACGTCCTGTGCCTGCGCCCTCAGGACGTCGGCGAGGGGCGTGCCGCGCTCGACAGCGACGACGATGCCGTCGACGAACCGGGCGAGGGAGGTCAGTCCGGTGCGGTCGGCCAGGCCCTCCAGGGCGGACGGGAGGCTGGCGCCCGCGCGGGCATCGGCGAGGCAGCGTCCGAGCTCGTCGGACAGCTCACCGTCGGACAGGCGCACGACCCGCTCGAGGGCCCCTGCGGCGCCCTCACCCGCGCCGACTGCGAGTGCGAGCAGCTCTGCGACGGTGGGGAACTCGGCGAGCATGCGCGCCTCGCGACGCTCTGCCTCGCGGGTGAGCAGGGTGTCACGGACGACGACGCCGATGGCGAACCCGAGCACGATGAGCACGAGCAGGAAGAACGGCGAGCGGCCCTGCCCCGTCACGTAGAAGACCCCGAGGGCGCCACCGATGACGGCACCGCCGAAACCGTGCAGGACCTGCTCGGCCCGGAACCGGTCCGTGTCGGGCGCGCGACCGGCCCGCAGCAGACGCCGGCGGACCGAGGAGGTGCCGCCGAGCACCGACTCGACCCGCCGGGCCAGGTCGGTGATGACCGGACGCAGCACGGTCGGGATCACAGCGAGCAGGGCGACCTCGTCGTCGGCGAGCAGGCGCGAGGGCCTCGGGGTGTCGCGCAGGTACGGCGCCAGCCGGTCGTCGAGCGTGGCCCGGCGGTGGCGTGGCAGGCCCTGGTGGACCAGGACGGCACCGAGGGCCAGGAGCAACCCGAGGAGGGCGCCGCTGCGCCCCAGGCCGATGGAGTGCAGGACGTCCGTCATCGCAGCACCCGCTCCTCGTCCGGGAGCCGGCCGATGCGCACCATGACGCGATAGGCGATGACGGTCGCGGCGGCGCCGACCGCCAGGACGAGGACACCGGTCGAGGTGTTGTACGCCTGCACCGACTCGGGTCGGGTCGACAGGAGCGCCAGCACGATCCACGGCGCGGCCACGGCCAGCCGGGCCGCGTTGACCGTCCACGACTGGCGCGTCTCCAGCTCGCTGCGGGTGCGGGCGTCCTCGCGCAGGAAGGTCGAGAGGGTGCGCAGCAGGGACCCGAGGTCGGAGCCGCCGACCTCGCGGGCGATCCGCAGCGACTCCACGAGGCGGTCGCCGACGGGGTCGGCGAGCCGGTCCTTGAGCCGGTCGAGGCAGTCGTTGAAGCGGCCGGTCGTGCGGTAGTCGCTCGCGAAGTCGGCGAAGGCCGGGCGCAGCTCCTCGGGGCCGCGCAGCGCGAGCTGGGAGAGCGCCTCGGGCAGCGCCATGCCGGCGCGCACCGCGGAGGTGATGTTGTCGACCGCGTCCGGCCACAGGTCCCTCAGGTGGGCCCGGCGTGCACGCGCCCGCATGCGCACGACGAGCACGGGCACGCCGCCGGCCATCACCGCGAAGCACAACGCGATGGCCGGGACCGCGGTGAGCGCGGTGACGGCGACGAAGATGAGGAGGAAGGCGATGACGCACGCCGCGACGAGGCCCGTGGGACCGATCCCGCGGTAGCCGGCCTGGGCGAGGTCGTCGGAGAGGCGTCGGATGACCCGGTGCTCGCGCGGAGCGCGGACCCGCGTCTCGTCGCTCGGCCACCAGGACCACCAGATGAGGAACAGCCCGAGGCCGAGGACTGCGCCGATGAGGACACCGGTCATCCGCGATCCCCACCGAGCAGGGCGGTGACGTCGTAGCCGGCCCGCTGGAAGCGGTCGCGGTGCGGCGGGTAGCCGTCGGCGCGCACGAGCCGGCCGTCACGGGTGGTGAAGATGTCGCTGATCTCGACGACGTCGTTCTCGATCCGCCCCGGCAGCGCCACGATCTCGCGGACCCGTCGGACGCCGTCGACCTCGAGGGCCGTGTGCACGACGATGTCGATCGAGCCGGCGACCGTGGGGACGACGAACCGTGACCCGACGTTCTCCCCCGCCAGCAGCGGCAGGGTGCACATCTTGGTGACCGCCTCGCGGGCGGAGTTGGCGTGCAGGGTGCACATGCCGGGGAGCCCGGAGTTGAGCGCGATGAGCAGGTCGAGGCTCTCGGCCTGGCGGACCTCGCCGACGATGATCCGCGAGGGGCGCATGCGCAGCGCCTCCTTGACCAGGCGCCGCAGGGGTACCTCGCCGGTGCCCTCGAGGCTGGGCTGGCGACACTGCATCGAGACGACGTCGCGCATCGGGATCTTCAGCTCGAAGACCTCTTCGCAGGTCACCACCCGCTCGCGCGGCGGGATCGCCGCGGACAGGCAGTTGAGGAGGGTGGTCTTGCCGGCCTGGGTGCCCCCGGCGACGAGGATGTTCAGCCCGGACGCCACCGCGGCCTGGAGGAAGACCGAGGCCTCCCGGGTGAGCGTGCCGAGGCGCACGAGGTCGTCGAGGTGGTCGGCCTTCACGACGAACTTGCGGATGTTGACCACCCAGTGCTCCCGGGTGATGTCCGGGATGACGACGTGCAACCGGCTGCCGTCGGGCAGCGTCGCGTCGACGAAGGGAGAGGACAGGTCGACCCGCCGTCCCGAGGACTTGAGCATCTTCTCGACGAGGTCACGGACCTCGTCGGCGGTGAGGACGGTGCTCGTCAGCTCGGAGACGCCGTTGCGGGCGACGAAGACCTGGCTCGGGCTGTTGATCCAGATCTCCTCGACGAGCGGGTCGTCGAAGTAGCGCTGCAGCGGGCCGAAGCCGGCGACGGTGTCCATGACGGACTTGACCGCGGCCTCGAAGTTGCCGAGCAGGGGCAGCCCGCCGTGGGTGCTGCGCTCGTCGTAGTCGGTGACCGCGGCGCGCACGAGGTCGGCGACCTCGCCGGTCTCGCGCACCGGGTCCAGGCCGGAGCGCCGGATGAGCTCGCGGACCTCGCCCTCGACCGTCTTGACGGCGTCCATGCGGACCCCCCTTCGTGCTCGTGATCTGACCGACGGCACTCCCCGATCCGTCGATGTCAGACGCTAGCGACTTCCCGGGCGCTCGCATCTCGAGAATCCACAGACTGTGGGCGGAGCCGCTCGTGAACAGTGTTCACATGTGGTCGCTTCGCGTGCCATGATCGGGCGTCCCCGAACCGAGAGGCCCCACCGTGTCCCACCCCCGATCCACCGGCCGCGAGCTCGCCCAGATCGCCGTCTTCGCCGGCATCATCGCCGTGCTCGGCCTCGTCCCGGCGATCGCCCCCTTCGGCAACGCGGTGCCCATCACCGCCCAGTCGCTCGGCATCATGCTCTGCGGCGCGATCCTCGGCGCCCGGCGGGGCGCCCTCGCGGTCCTCGTCTTCCTCGCGCTCGTCG
>DOWQ01000355.1 GCA_003519485.1 Streptomyces sp.
CGGAACGCGTAGCTGATGGAGGAACGGCCGACGCGGGTCACCCGCACGTCTATGTCGAGCAGCTCTTCGAAGTAGCACGGCCTCAGGAAGCGGGCCTCGACCGCCACCCGCGGGATGTGCGGGTAGAGCTGGTCCAGCACCCCCAGTTCGCGCAGGAGCTCCACTTCGGCGTCCTCGACGTAGCGCATGGCGGCGGTGAACTGGTACGCCCCGGAGGGGTCGGTGTCGGACCAGGCGACGCGGCGTCGGCTGGTGTGCCAGCGCACGTCCTGCCCCGCCTCCTCAGTGGGCCCGGTGGCGGCACCGGCCGGGATGCCGGCGGTCTCGGCCGGGCATGTGTCCGTGAGGTGGGAGGTCATGGGGTGGCTCCTGTGGTGACGGGGGCGGCGGCGCGGGGCGGCTGCCGCAGCGGGCGGGCCATGAACCAGTAGCAGCCGGCGGACACCAGCAGGCCGACGAACACCGCGAGGTCCCCCTCCCCGAGGGCCCGGGCGACCGTCCCCACGTACAGACCGTGGACGCTGAAGAACGGGATCATGGCCAGGAAGCCCACGAGGTAGGACACCAGCCCGGCAACCGACCAGCGGCCGTAGATTCCGTCCTTGCGGAAGAGCTCGCCGACGTCGTACTGGCCGTGCCGCACCAGGTAGTAGTCGACCAGGTTGACGGCCGTCCACGGGATCATGAAGTAGAGCAGCAACAGCAGGAAGCTGTGGAAGTTGGCGAGGAAGTCGCCGGGGGCGAAGAGCGCCAGTGTCATTCCGGCGAGACCGCAGACCACCGTGGTGGCGATCCGCCCGGTCCGGCCCGGAGCGGCCGCGTGCAGGCCGTCGGCAATGGACAGCAGTGTCAGTCCGGCGGTGTAGAGATTCACCGCGGAGACGGCGATCAGGCCCAGCATCGAATACAGCAGGACGATCGTCCCGTAGTGCGGGAAGACCAGGTCACCCGCCCGTTGCAGGCTGCCCAGGGAATCGTCGTCGGGGTAGGCCGCGCCGAGGTAACTGCCCATGCCCATCAGCCAGATCGCGCCGAGGGCCGATCCTCCGTACGACCACCAGAACGGCGCCGCGTGCCCGACGGACGGCGGCAGGTAGCGCGAGTAGTCGGACACATACGGCGCCCAGGCGAGCTGCCACCCGGCGCTGATGCCGAACATCACCAGGAAGGGCACCCAGCTGAAGGAGTCCGCCGACCACTGGTCGGCCGGGAGATCGAGCCGGACCAGGACCCCGATGGTCAGGACGCCGAAGAAGACCATGAACAGGTAGGTGAACCAGCGCTCCATCCGGTGGATCCAGTGGTATCCCACCGAGGCGACGAGCACGGCGGCCACGGCGGCGGCGACGATCCCCGTCGCAGACCCGGCGACCCCCGTTGTCCCGGCGATCTCACCGAACAGCTGGAAGTTGAACACGTTGAAGCCGATGAGCATCAGCCCGACCAGCGTCATGGGCAGCAGTACGCCCAGATACCCGAACTGGGCCCGCGACTGGATCATCTGCGGCAGGCCGAGGCGAGGACCCTGGGCCGAGTGGAAGGCCATGAAGAAGGTGCCGAACAGCACCCCGACGACGACGCCCAGTACCGAGGTGAGGAAGCTGCCGCCGATCGCGGGGCCGATCAGGCCGACCGCGAACGCGGCGACCTGGGCGTTGACCATGAACCAGAGAGTCCCCAGATGCCAGGTCTTCCCGCGCCGCTCCTCCAGGGGGACGAATTCGATGGAGCGGTACTCGATCCTCAGTGCCGCGCTGTCAGGGGGCTGCTCGGGAGTGTGGGACACGGTGGCTCCTCGCGGGAGTGCGGTGTGGCTCCCGGCCGGGCGACCACACAGTCCGATCCGGACGGTCAACGCTCCGGACCGTACGGTACGCTTCGGATCATGTCAACGGATGCGAAACGGCTCTCCCCGACGTCGTACGTCGTCCTCGGGCTGATCGGCCTGCGCGGCCCCTCCACCCCGTACGACCTCAAGCAGGCGGTCGGCCACTCGGTCGGCCACTTCTGGCCGTTCCCGCACTCGCAGCTCTACCAGGAGCCCGACCGGCTGGTGGGCGAGGGTCTGCTGGCGGTCGCCCAGGAGCAGACGGGTCGCCGCCGGAAGACGTATTCACTGACCGAAGCCGGCCGGCGGGCGGTGCGGCAGTGGCTGAAGGAGCCCGCCGGGGAGGCGTTCCAGGTGCGGAACATCGCCGAACTCAAGCTCTTCTTCAGCGAGCTGGGGGACGACGAGGACGTGGTCGCCCTGGCCGAGGAGCAGATCGCCCTCCACGAGAAGCGCCTGGCCGAATTCGAGGCCATCGACGAACGGTTCGCCGGAAGAACGGACCTCGGCAAGCGGCTGATCCCGCTGCGTCTCGGCCGCCGGCTGGAGGAGGCCGCCCTGGAGTTCTGGCGGGAGTTCGTCCCGGACGAGCAGTCGTAGGGCCCATTTCGCCGGTGGTGCCGCCCGCGCCTGGTCTGCACTGCCAGGTCGGCGGTGGCCGACGACCTCCGCACGGCGGCGCTGGGCAACGCCTGCGCGACATGGCACCATCGCGCAGGTGACCAGCAAACCTGCCGCAGAGCAGCACTTGCGGGACCTCGCGCGGCTGCGCCGTGTCCGTGACCGGATCGACCGGGAGTACGCGCGGCCGCTGGACGTCGAGGCGCTCGCGCGTGGCGTGCACATGTCGGCCGGGCATCTCAGCCGTCAGTTCCGGCTGGCCTACGGGGAGTCGCCGTACTCGTATCTGATGACGCGGCGCATCGAGCGGTCGATGGCGCTGCTGCGGCGTGGTGACCAGAGCGTCACGGAGGTCTGTTTCGCGGTCGGCTGCTCGTCGCTGGGCACTTTCAGCAGTCGCTTCACCGAGCTGGTCGGTGTGCCGCCCAGCGTCTACCGGCGCCAGGGGGCGCGCGCGACGGCGGGGATGCCGTCCTGCGTGGCGAAACAGGCAACCGGACCGGTCAGGAATCGAGAAGCGCCGGCCCCCCAGCCGCACCTAGCGTGATCTCCATGGCAACCATCGAATCCATCACCCTCGACGTGGCCGATCCCACGGCCGCCGACCGCTTCTACACCGCCGCCTTCGGTCTGGACACGCAGATACGTCTGCGGGCCTCGGAGGCACCCACAACCGGCTTCCGTGGGTTCACGCTGGCGCTCACGGTTGCCCAGCCGGCCACCGTCAACGGCCTCATCGACGCCGCGCTGGACGCCGGCGCCACGTCGCTGAAGCCGGCCGCGAAGTCGCTCTGGGGCTACGGCAGTGTCGTACAGGCCCCGGACGGAACGATCTGGAAGGTCGCGACCTCGGCGAAGAAGGACACCGGCCCGGCCACCCGGCGCATCGACGAGTTCGTGCTCCTGCTGGGCGTCGCGGACGTGACCGCGAGCAAGCGGTTCTACGTCGAGCGCGGCCTCGCCGTGGGGAAGAGCTTCGGCCGCATGTACGTCGAGTTCGCTGCCGGGTCGAGTCCCGTAAAGCTGGCGCTGTACAGGCACCGTGCCCTTGCCAAGGACGTCGGCGTCGCTCCCGAGGGCACCGGATCGCACCGGCTCCTGCTCGGCGGCGATGCCGGGCCTTTCACCGACCCGGACGGCTTCGCGTGTGAGGCCGCGTCGCTGGCTCCCGCGGCCTGATGTGTCTCTGCTCAAGTCAATTGGAGGAAGCATGACGGACGTGCCGCCGCGTGGCTATGAGGAGAGGCTGCGGGACACTCGCGCGAAACTGGAGAGCGACGTCGATCTCTGGGTCGCGACGTCGGGCTCGCCGGGCGGCGTTCACCTCGTCCCGCTCTCGTACCTCTGGGACGGGACCGCGTTCCTCATCGCGACGCCGCGCGCCTCGATCACCGGCCGCAACCTGCTGGCGGACGGCCGGGTGCGGCTCAGCCTCGGCCCGACCCGCGACGTCGTCATCGTCGACGGCACCGCCGAGCCGGTGGACATCGCCGACCTCGCCCCCAGGACGGGCGACGCGTTCGCGACCAGGACAAGTTTCGACCCGCGTGAGCTCGACGGGCCCTATCAGTACTTCCTGATCCGGCCGCGGCACATCCAGGCCTGGCGGGAGGCGAATGAGCTGCGGGGACGCGACCTCATGCGCGAGGGCCGCTGGCTCGGCTGACCGCCGCAACGACCGGACCGCCCGGCCGCACTCCGTTGTGCGACCGGGCGGGCCCGGGCCTTGGTGCCTTCCGGAGAAAGCAGCCGCAGTCAGACGGCGTCGAGCCCGGCCTTGAGGGCCGAGGCGATCTTGACGACGCGCTCGGCCTGGACGCGGGCGGCGGCGCGGGTGGTGTCGTCGACGGGGTTGTTGCCCTGGGCGTCGACGTGGGAGGTGCCGTAGGGGTTGCCGTCGGCGAACTTGGCGGCGTCTGTGTAGCCGGGGGCGACGACGATGCCGCCGAAGTGGTGCACGGAGTTGTACAGCGCGAGCAGTGTGGACTCCTGGCCGCCATGGGTGGTGGCGCTGGAGGTGAAGCCGCTGTAGACCTTGTCCGCGAGCTTGCCCTCGGCCCACAGGCCTCCGAGGGTGTCGATGAACTGCTTGAGCTGGGACGTGATGTTGCCGAAGCGGGTGGGGGAGCCGAATATCACGGCGTCCGCCCACTCGATGTCGTCCGGGGTGGCCACGGGGATGTCGGCAGTGGCGGTGGCGTTGGCGGCCCACGCGGGGTTGGAGTCGATCGCGGCCTGCGGGGCGAGCTCCGCGACCTTGAGCAGACGGACCTCGGCGCCGGCCTTCTCCGCGACCGTGCTGAGCTCCTGGGCGATCGCGGCGATCGTGCCGGTGGAGGAGTAGTAGACGACGGCGAGCTTGACGGGGGTGTTCACGGGTGCGGTCTCCGTTTCGACGGTCTGAGGGCGCTTGCGCCTGAAGATGCTCATGCCACATTCCTTTTCCAGGGCCGCGCCCTGCGGGTTCTTGTTGAACGCTAAACTAAACCCTCCAGCCCAGTCCAACCGGGGCACCACAGGAAAGCGGGACGGGCGGGGCGGGAGGCAGCCGCCCGGGAGTGAGCGGAACGGGATGTGAGCGCGAGCGGCCGGACACCGGGCGCCGGCCAGGCCGCAGGCGGGTAGGCAGGCACGGCGGGAGGCGCACAGCCGGACACGCCGCCCTCGCCGCGACCTGACACCCTGGGCCACCCCCAGGCGACCCCGGAAAAGAACCAGGGGACTCCTGGATGTGAAAAAGGGCCGCACACCCCTGGACACCGCTCCGGAGCTACAGCCTAAAGTCGTTCCATACAGTATGCGTCGACTGTATGCGATAATGAGAGAGTCATGGCCCCTCGCCACCGACGAAAGGCTGATCGCCATGGGACGGGTAACCGAGCGCCGCCGCACACTCCGTATCAGGAACGGCTCGGCCTCGGCCCGTCCCGATACCCTCGTGGCCGAGGAGCCCCTGGAGATCCGGCTGAACGGCAAGCCGCTGGCGATCACCATGCGTACACCGGGCGACGACTTCGCGCTCGCCGCCGGCTTCCTGGTCAGTGAGGGCGTGATCGGTTCGGCGGCCGAGGTGCGGTCCATCGTCTACTGCGCGGGGGCGACGGCGGACGGCTTCAACACCTACAACGTGGTGGACGTGCAGTTGGCTCCCGGGGTGGACGTCCCCGACATCACCCTCGAGCGCAACGTGTACACCACCTCGTCGTGCGGCCTGTGCGGCAAGGCCAGCCTCGACGCCGTACGCACCACCACGCGCTTCCCCATCGCCGACACTCCCCCGCTCCGAATGGAACCCGTGCTGCTCTCCGGCCTGCCCGACCGACTGCGGGCGGCACAGCGGGTGTTCGACCGGACCGGGGGTCTGCACGCGGCGGCGCTCTTCTCGGAGGACGGCGAACTGCTCGACGTACGCGAGGACGTCGGCCGGCACAACGCGGTCGACAAGCTCACCGGGCGGGCGCTGCGGGACGACCGGCTGCCGCTGTCCCGCGTGATCCTGCTGGTCAGCGGGCGGGCCTCGTTCGAACTCGCACAAAAGGCCGTGATGGCGGGGATCCCCGTCCTGGCGGCGGTCTCCGCGCCGTCGTCGCTGGCCGTGGACCTCGCCGCCGAGACCGGGCTGACCCTGGTCGGCTTCCTGCGCGGTCCGAACATGAACGTGTACGCGGGCGAGGAGCGCGTCGCTCTGCGGGCAGCGGCCCCCGGGGGCGGCTGAGCGCGCTCCGGTCCGCTGCACGGGATACGGGCCGGCCGGTGGGGAGCGCCCCTTGCACCGGCCGGCCCATTCCCCACTCCCCCGCCGGCGGCCCCGGTACGCGACGGATGCCGGCCTGCGACACGATCTCGTCCGCCACCGTCGGGCAGTGGCATCCTGGCCGTTCACGGGCCATATTCCGCCGCTTCCGTGACGGAGCAGTCGACACCCCCGGCGGCGGTGGCGCGGAGGTGTCTTCGGCGGGTACGTGCGCCGCGAACGGCCGCGGCGGGCAGGGACAAGGGTATCCCCGGCCGCGGGAACCCCGGTACGGGAACACCGGTACGGGAACACCGTCGGGCGGCGACCTGCCCGGTGTCCGGTCGCGAAGGATTCCGCTGTCGGCCCGTCAGTCCTCTTGTCGCAGGGCGCGGTAGACGCCGGTGGTCCGGTCGGCGTGCTTGCGCATCAACTCGCCGGCCTCGTCCGCGGCCCCCTGGGCGATGGCCTCGATGACCTGGGCGTGCTCGGTCCAGGCGTCCTCGCCGCGGGGCTTGGCGATGGGGGTGTAGTACCAGCGCACCCGGCGATCGACGGTCGAGATCAGCTGGCTCAGCACGGAATTGGCCGCCAGGGCGGTGATGAAGGCGTGCAGCGCGGCGTTGGCCTCCACCAGCCGCGTGACGGCATCGGACGCCAGCGCCTGCACGCCTTCCCCTTGCAGCTCCCACAGCCGTTCCACATCGGCGGGCGTGGCGTTGACGGCGGCGAGTTCGGCGGAGTGCGCCTCCAGCAGCGAGCGGACGGTGAGCAGTTCTTCGGCCTCCTCCGCGGTGGGCGTGTGCACGAAGGCGCCGTGGGCGGGTCTCAGGTCGACCCAGCCGTCCGTGTGCAGGTGCTGGAGGGCCTCGCGGACCGGCTGCCGGCTGACGCCCAGATGTTCGGCGAGCTCCGACTCCACAAGGTGCTGACCGGGCATGAGGGAACCGTTGATGATGAGCTCGACCAGCGCGTCGTGCACCGCTTGGCGCAGCGGCGCGGGACGGGCCACGCGGCGGTAGGCCGCGACCGTCAGGGGCTCGTGCATGGATTCCTTCCTGGGTCCGCGGCAACCGGGGCCCTCTCGGACCCCGGCCCGCAGTCAGCACTTCGGTAGGCACATTGCGCGAACGGGCTCGCCAGGCGCCAGGCCTCCCGTTGAGCGATAGCCGTACCCCGTTCCTCCCCGGAACCGCGCCCGGATCTGGGGCGCGGTGCCGCCTGCGGGAGCCGTGTCCGAGCGCGGGGGTGGGCGGTCGAGCCGTACGGGCGGTCCCTGCCGGCCGGATCGGGCGGTCGGCAGGGACCGCCGGTCAGTCAGCCCGGTCGACCAGTCGAACCGGGCCGGCCGCGTCAGCCGTGTCAGCCGGTCGGCGGATACAGGGCGTACGAGGGGAAGTTGCCGTGCAGCCGCTCGCCGGCCGGGCCCCGGGTGACGGCGCGCACCAGCAGTTCACCGCCCACGAAGGCGCCGTGCCAGGAGGCTCCCCGGCCGCCGAAGGGTTCGTCCCGGTCACCGCGCGAGCGCGGCGCGTTGATGCCCACCTTGAACGCCTGGACCTGGGCCGCGAGCCGGATCGCGGTCTGTTCGTCGTCGCAGGCGAGCGAGGAGACGAGGGCGCCGTTGCTGGCGTTCATCGCGGCGAGCAGCTCGGCCTCGGTGTCGACGAGCACGACGGTGTCGACCGGGCCGAACGGCTCGACGTGGTGCAGCCGCGAGGCCGAGGGCGGTGCGAGGATCGTGGCGGGCGGCAGATAGGCGCCGGTGTCCTGGCCGGTCAGGAAGCGGCCGTCGGCGAGGGACCCGCGGTGGAGCGGCACCCCTCCGGTGGCGATGGCCTGCTCCACGTCGCCGGCCAGCTCCTTGGCCTTGGCGTCATTGATGAGCGGCCCGAAGTCCAGCTGGGGCAGCGGGTCATCGGGGTGGGCGACGGCGAGCGGGTGGCCGAAGGTCACCTCGCGGACGGCGGGGAGGTACGCGCCCAGGAAGGCGTCGAAGAGGCCGCGCTGGACGACGTAGCGGGGATAGGCCGTGCAGCGCTGCTTGGCGTAGTCGAACGCCTTGCGCGCGTGGGTGGCCAGCAGCGGCCAGTCGCTGAACTCCCACACACCCCAGCAGTTCAGGCCCTCCTGCTCCAGGATGTGGCGCTTGCGGGTGGCCGCCAGCTCCGCGGCCACCCGGCCGCCCGCGCTCCGGCCGCCGACGAAGGAGACGCAGCCGATCTCGGGGGCCCCCACCAGCGCCGGGGAGAGCTCCGCTCCCCCGCCGCTGACCAGGGTGAGCGGCAGGCCGTGCCGGGCGGCGAGGGCGGTCGCCAGGGTGAGGCAGGCGGTGCCGCCGTCCGTGGGGGTCTTGGCCACGGCGGCGTTCCCGGCCAGGACCTGTACGAGCATGGCGTGCATCAGCACGCTCATCGGATAGTTCCAGCTGGCGATGTTGGACACGGGCCCGTCCAGCGGCGCCCGCCCCTCGAGCATCCCGTCGATCTCCTCGACGTACCAGCGGACACCCTCGATGCACCGGTCGACGTCGGCGGTGGCCAGCCGCCAGGGCTTGCCGATCTCCCACACCAGCAGGAGGGAGAGCAGATCGCGGTGCTCCGTCAGATCGTCGAGCGCCGCGGAGACCCGGGCCTTGCGGTCCGCGAGCGGCACATGCCGCCACCCGCGGTGCTCGTCCAGAGCCGCGCGCACGGCGGCGTGCGCGGTGCCGGCATCCAGCCGGGGCGGGCCGGTGACCGGGGTACCGTCGACCGGGGTGACGGCGGGCGCGGGGGTGCCGTCGGCGCACCACTGCCCGCCGTGCCGGTTGAGGACGCGGTCGTCGCGGAACGCCTCGGGCGCCGTGGCCAGGCACCGGGCCCGGGCCTCGGACCAGGCGGTGCCGGGCTTGAGCATGAGTGTCTCGGCGGGTGCCGGGGTGGAGCTCACAGCGGGACCTCCCGGGGTCGCGTCGGGGTTTTCTCTCCGCCGCCCTCGGGCGCGCGCCGTTCCACGTGCTGCCAGCCGAAGCGGCCCTTGATGCACAGGTTTCCGTGGGTCACGGAGTTGTCGTGCGGAGAGGTGACCTTGACGATCTCGTTGTCCTGGACGTGCAGGGTCAGGCTGCAGCCGGTGCCGCAGAAGGTGCAGATGGTGGTGGTCTCGCTCTGCCTGGACTCGTCCCAGGTGCCGTCCTGCCGGCGGTCGTACTCGGCCGTGAAGCTGAGCGCTCCGGTCGGGCAGACCTCGATGCAGTTGCCGCAGTAGACGCAGGCGGAGTCGGGCAGCGGGGCGGCGTACTCGGTGGATATCCGGGCGTCGAAGCCGCGGCCGGCGACGGTCAGGGCGAAGCTGTTCTGCCACTGGTCGCCGCAGGCGTCCACGCACTTGTAGCAGAGGATGCACTTCGCGTAGTCCCGGACGTACAGGTCGTTGTCGTTCTTCACGGGCTGGGCGACGGTCGCCGCCGTCGAGCCGTCGGGGATCTCGTGCTCGCCGGGACGGGCCCCGTCCGCCTGGCGCGGTGGCGCGGGCGGGCCGAAGCGTTCCGGTTCGGCGCCGTACTCGTCCATCCACTGCGCGACGCTCGGGGTGGTGGACAGGTCGGCCGAGGAGGCGAGCAGCTCCAGCACCAGCTTGCGGCTGTGCCCGATGCGCTCGGAGGCCGTGCGCACCACCATGCCGGGCTCGGCCTTGCGCGAGCAGGAGGGCACCAAGGTGCGGGAGCCCTCGACCTCGACCATGCACAGCCGGCAGGCGTTCGCGGGGGTGAGGGTGTCGCCCTGGCAGAGGGTGGGGAGATCACCGCCCCCGGCGCGTACGGCCTCCAGGACGGTCGACCCCTCGGGGACGCTCACAGTGTCGCCGTCGAGGGAGAACTCCACGAGCCGGCGGGGCAGGCCCAGGTCGATGGCCGTCATGCCGTTCCTCCGTTCGGTGCCGGGGCTTCGGTGATTGCGGTGGTTGCGGTGGTGCCGGTCGTGCCGGTCGTGCCGGTGAATTCGGTGAGGTCGGTGAGTTCGGTGACCAGTCCCAGCCGGTCCAGCGCGGACTCCACGGCGTTCCACGCGGTCTGGCCGAGGCCGCAGATGGAGGAGTCCCGCATGGCCCGGCCGATCTCGCGCAGCAGTGCCACATCGGTGGAGCTGCGGCCGCGCGCCAGCCGTTGCAGGGCCTCCTCCTGCCGTACGGTGCCCACCCGGCAGGGGACGCACTGGCCGCAGGACTCGTCGCGGAAGAAGGCGGCGATGCGCAGCACGATGCCCATCAGGTCGACGCTGTCGTCGAGGACCAGGACGACACCGGAGCCGAGGGTGGCGTCCGCCTCGCGGGCGCCCTCCATGGTGAGCGGGAGGTCGAGTTCGTCGGCCCGGACGAAGTTCCCCGCCGCGCCGCCGAGGAGCACGGCGCGCAGGGTACGGCCCTCCGGTACTCCCCCGGCCAGCGCCAGGAGTTCGCGCAGGGTCGCCCCGAACGGCACCTCGTACACCCCGGGCCGGCGGACCGTGCCGGAGAGGCAGAACAGCTTGCTGCCGGTGGAGGCGGCCGTGCCGGTGCGGGTGAACGCGGCTCCGCCGTCCTGGAGGATGACGGGGATGTTGGCGAGCGTCTCCACGTTGTTGACCACGGTCGGCTTGCCGAACAGGCCCTTCTCCACCGGGAACGGCGGCTTGCTGCGGGGCTCGCCGCGGAAGCCCTCGATCGAGTTGAAGATCGCGGTCTCCTCGCCGCAGATGTACGCGCCCGCGCCGCGCCGGATCTCGATGTCGAAGTCGAAGCCGGGCCGGCCCATCACGTCCTTGCCGAGGAAGCCGCGGCGGCGCGCCTCGCTCAGGGCGTGCTCGATCCGGCGCAGCGCACGCGGGTACTCCCCGCGCAGATAGAGGTAGCCGCGCCGGCAGCCGCAGGCGAAGCCGGCGATGGTCATCGACTCGACCACCGCGTAGGGGTCGCCCTCCAGCAGCAGCCGGTCCTTGAAGGTGCCCGGTTCGCTCTCGTCCGCGTTGCAGACCAGATAGTGCGGGGCGTCGGGCTGCGCCGCCGTGGCCTGCCACTTGCGGCCGGTGGGGAACGCGGCCCCGCCGCGCCCCATCAGCCCCGAGTTCAGGACCTCCCTGATGGTCGCCGACTGCCCGATGGACAGGGCGCGGCGCAGGGCGGTGTAGCCGCCGCTCGCCCGGTAGGCCTCCAGGCTCTCTGGGTCGGTCGTGCCGATCCGGCGCAGCAGCCGCAGTCCGGGGTCACCGTGCTGCGGGACGGAGTCCGCCACGGGGGTCTCGGAGACCGTGGGGTCCGGCGACGGGTCGGGCCCCTGCCGGGCCGCCCGCAGGACGGCCGGGGCGGAGGTGGGGGCGAGGATCTGCTCCCGGGCCGGCTCTCCGGCCTCGAAGACCAGTGCGGCGGGGGCGCGTTCACACACGCCCAGGCAGGGGCTGCGCTGCCACTGCACGTCGCCGCTCTCCTGGCCGGACTCGCCCAGCGTCTCCTCGGCGGAGGCGGTGATCCGGTCGGCTCCGGCTGCCTTGCAGGCCAGGTCGGTGCAGATCTGGACCACGCGCGCCGGGCGGGGCTTCATCGAGAACATCGAGTAGAAGGTGGCGACCCCGTACGCCGAAGCGGGCGGGATCTCCAGGGTGCGACAGATGTGTTCCAGCGCGCCCGGGCTGATCCAGCCCATCCGCTCGTGCACGGCGTGCAGGGCCGGGAGCAGCAGGTCCCGGCGGTGCCGGGGGGCGTCGGGGTCCGGCGGTACGGCCGCGAGCATCGTGTCGACCGCCTCGCGTTCGACATCGGTGGCCGTGGCCCCGGAGAAGTGCAGATCCATGCGCGCTCCCATCGGCGGTGTGACTGCGGCCGGCAGCCGGTCCGGCCTGTCGTGTCCTGGGGGTGTTCCGGTTCTGATCGGCGCCGGGCCGGGCCCGGCCGTGCCGCCGTGCTGCGCGGCCGGCGCGCCGGAC
>DOWQ01000633.1 GCA_003519485.1 Streptomyces sp.
CTAGTGTAGTGACTCTTAAATAACTGCCAGTAGTTGGGTTATGCTGAGGCATGTACCGATTCGCCCCGCCCCTGTCAATGACCGATGAACAGCGCGCTGAGCTACAGAGTTTGGCGAGTTCGTCGAAGCTGCCGCATCGGGTGGTGGTCCGTGCGCGGGCGCTGCTGCTGGCGGCTGACGGGGCGTCCACGACTGCAGTGGCCGCCGAGTGCGATACGACCGTGGCGACGATCCGCTCCTGGCGACGCGGGTTCGAGGAGCGCGGGCTGGAGAAGTTCGGCGAAGTGGCCCCGGGGCGGGGACGCAAGGCGACGATCAGTCAGGAGAAGATCGAAGAGATCGTGCACGCGACCCGTTTCACCCGGCCGCGGGGCAAGACGCACTGGTCGACGCGGGACATGGCCGCCGCCCAGGGAGTGTCCCGAGCAACAGTCCAACGCATCTGGTCCGCAAGGGGGTTGAAGCCACACCTGGTCAAGACGTTCAAACTCAGCAACGACAAAAGCTTCGAGGAGAAGCTGGTCGACGTAGTCGGCCTGTATCTCAATCCTCCCGAGGGTGCGGTGGTGCTCAGCGTCGACGAGAAGTCCCAGTGCCAGGCCCTGGACCGGACTCAGCCCAGCCTGCCGATGAAGCCAGGCCGTGCGGGAACCATGACCCACGACTACAAGCGCAACGGAACCACCACCCTGTTCGCCGCGCTGAACATCCTCACCGGCACCATCCTGGGCAAGTGCCTGCCACGCCACCGCAACGGGGAGTTCCTGAAGTTCCTGCGGCTGATCGACCGCACCGTGCCCAAGGGCAAGGAGATCCACCTGATCCTGGACAACTACTCCACCCACAAGCACGCCAACGTCCGTGCCTGGCTTGAGAAGCACCCTCGGTTCCACCTCCACTTCATCCCCACCAGCTCGTCCTGGCTGAACCTCGTCGAACGCTGGTTCCGCGAGATCACCGACAAAGCCATCCGGCGAGGCAGCTTCACCTCGGTCAACGAACTCATCGAGGCCATCAACGAGTTCATCGAGATCCACAACAACGACCCCAAGCCCTTCATCTGGACCGCCACCGCTGACGAGATCATCGAGAAGGTCCAGCGCGGACGCGTCGCCCTCAAAGCAGTCAATCAAAACTGAGACACACCACTAGCCCGGTGTCGCCCTCGACCAGCAGCGACTCGTCGGCCGCGGTGCCGATCACCGCGCCCTGCGCGACGCCGGTGGACGAGAACAGGCCGAGGCAGCGCCCGCGGGCGGCGTCCAGCAGAAGCCTGCCAAGACCCACGCTGTCCGGCCCGTAGTAGCCGTAGCGGGGCGCGTCCGGCCAGCGCGGGCCGCCCACGAACAGAAACTGGCCGTGATACTCCACCAGGCGCAGCAGCGGCAAGGTGACGCGGTCGCCGTCTAGTCCCGTACTTCGCGGGTCGTTGATTCGTATGGTGTGACCGGCCTGGGGGTGTCCTGGGCCGGTGGTGTGGCGTTGGGTGGGGTGTGTCGATGACTTCCCGGTCCCCGCGGCCACGGTCTGTCCGTCAGCGCCTTGATGTGGTGGTGACGTCCGTGGTGGAGAAGCGTCTGGGCGCTCTGCCTGTCGCTGCCGAGTTTCTGCGCCGGCTGGACGTCGCCGGGATCGTCGACGGGCTGTGCCCGGGTGGTGCGAGCGCGCATCTGACCCACGGGCAGGTGATCGAGGCGCTGGTTGCCAACCGGCTGACCTCGCCCGTACCGCTGGTGCGGGTCGGCGACTGGGCCCGCACCTGGGCGGTGGAGGAGGTCTTCGGCATCGAGCCGGACCTGCTCAACGACGACCGTCTGGCCCGGGCCCTGGATGCGGTCGCCCCGCATCTGGAGCAGATCGCGGGCATCGTCGGTGCACGGGCGATCGCCGAGTTCGGGATCGACGTGTCGAGACTGCACTGGGACATGACCAGCATGTCCGTCCACGGCGCTTACCCCGTCGAGGACCAGGACGAGCAGTACCCGGTCATTAGCTACGGGCATCCCAAGGACCGGCGGGTGGATTTGAAGCAGGTCCAGGCCGGGCTCGCGGTGTCCGCGGACGGCGGCATCCCTGTCCACGCCCGCGTCTTCGGCGGCGGCGCGGCCGAGGTCAGCCAGGTCGTGGGGGCGATGAAGGACCTGCGGGGCATGGCCGGTGAGCAGAAGTTTCTGATGGTTGCCGATTCCAAGCTGGTGTCTCATGCGAACGTCACCGCACTGCTGGCGGCCGGGGTGGATTTCATCGTGCCCGTCCCGGCCGCTCAGGTCAGGGACGAGGTCTATGCCGCCTTGGACCTCAACGGGGCACAGCTGGTGGACTGGGTGCCCGAGCGGGACGCGGGCAAGCCGGCCGGTGACCGGGAGGTCTACCGGGTACTGGAAGACATCCACACCCTGGCCGGGCCCCGCCGCCGGGACTCCGTGCACGTGCGCCGGATCCTGGTCCACTCCACCGCCGTCGCGGCAGGCCAGCGCAGAGCCCGGGAGAAACGACTGGCCCGGTCCAGGGAGGAGATGGACAAGCTCGCCGGTGCGGCCGGCGCCGGCACTACAAGACCCCGGAGAAGATCAACGCCCGTGCCGGGGCCATCGCAGCCAAGCGCCGTGTCACTGCCTGCCTGCGCTGGACCATCACCACCCGCGAGGACGATACGCCCGCCCTGGCCTGGCACTTCGACCAGGACCTCCTGAATACCGAGGCCGCCGTCGACGGCTGGTAGGCGATGCTGACCAGCATCGCCGCCGACCAGTCCGACCCGGCTCAGGTCCTGATCCACTACAAAGGACAGGGCACGGTCGAGCGCCGCTACCACGACTTCAAAGGCCCCCTCGCGGTCGCGCCGGTCTTCGTGCAGCACAACCGGCGCGTGGCCGCTCTGATCCAGGTCATCTGCCTGGCCCTGCTCGTCTTCTGCCTCATCGAACGGCAGGTCAGACGTGCACTCGGCCCCGACCAGACGATGACCGGCCTCTACCCGGACAACCGCCGGGTTCGACCCACCGGCCGCATGATCTTCTACCACCTCGGCGAACTCACCCTGCGGATCGGCAACGTCTCCGACCCGCCGACCGTCCAGATCACCCGCGGCGTCCAACTCCACCTCCTCGACCTCCTCGACACCGACATCACACAGACCCGCTGGCCACAGACCTGAAACGGTGACCCGCGAACTTCGGGTCTAGTTGGGCCATCCCCTCGTGCGCGAGGTGCGTCACCAGCCGGTGCGGCACGACGGTCTCCGCCTCGGCCACGGCCACCTGCCCCGTGCGCCCGCAGCAGGGTCACCTGTCTCACCCGGTTGAGCGACCTGCGGAAGTCGGCCACCGACGGGCGCAGCCGCTCGAACGTCAGCGCCCGCCGTTCCCGCCGCCCCGGCAGCCGTTTCGGTGCCAGGGCGGCGGAAGCAGACCGACTGCCGTCCCGGGCGTCGGCGAGGCCGTTCAGTGTCGCGAGGATCTCGGCCTTGTGGCGACGCATCGACTCGTAGAGCTCATCGGTCAGCGCCTTCGGTGGTGCGTTGTACCGAGTCCCCCTCCATCGGCCGCCCACAACTGGACGTCGGCGGCATGGAGTTGCGCCAGAACGTCGTGGGTCTGCATCGCTGTCTCCCTGTCTGTCGAAAGTGTCTGTCACACGCGGGCATCGGCGGCCGGTTGCCCGGCCAGGCCCGCCGCGATCACCTGACCGATCTCGGCCGTCGGCCGTCGGCCCGACATCTCTCCATGGGTGCACTCCACCGGGCGCACCCGCAGTCCTCCCGTCAGGTAGGGCGCCCAGTCCTCGCGGCCCGGCGCCTGCCCGGTCTTGCCGAGCGAAGCCGTGAAGAGCAGAACGTCGCCGTCGAAGACCGCGGGCTTGAACGCGTGGGCGAGAGCGACATTGGGTTGTGAAAAGCTTGGCCATGGCGACCACCTGACTCTCGTCGAGGCCGCCAGCGGGCTGTCGCCGGCACGGACGGCCTTCCTGAACCCGGCTTCCCACAGCGGCTCTCCGGGCTCGCCCTCCCACGGGCACCCCAGTGGGTCGAGCAGCTCCGCGAACCCGTCGGACGCGCCCGGCACCAGGGACCCGGACTCCGGTTAGTCGTGCAGCGGATACGCGTCGAGCAGCGCCAGCAGGTCGACCTGCTCCCCGGCGTTCTGGAGCCGAGTGGCGATCGCGTGCGCGACGAGCCCGCCGAAGGACCAGCCGAGCAGGTGGTAGGGGCCGGTCGGCTGGACGTGGCGGATCGGCTGTACGTAGTGTGCCGCCATGTCCTCGACGCTGGTGGTTGTCCGGTCTGCACCGCCAGTAGGACACGTCGACCGCAGCCTCGGTGGGGCCGTAGAGGTTGTGCAAGCTCGGTGTCGAGCCCGTCGAAGAACTGTTCCCGCAGCTCGCCGCTGAGGGCTTCACTGCTGGCGAAGACCCGGCGCAGGCCGGTGCAGGTGGCCGCGGCCGGCTCGGCGAGGAAGATCCGCGGCATCGGCGGCACGAAGTGCACGGTGGTGATCCGGTGGGTCCGGATGGTCTCGGCGAGGTACTCCGGATCCGGGTGCCCGTCAGGCTTCGCCGCGACGAGGAACGCTCCGGCGCACAGCGGCCAGAAGAACTCCCACACCGACACGTCGAATCCGGCCGGTGTCTTCTGCAGCACCCGGTCGTCGGCGGCCAGAGGTTACTCCGCCTGCATCCAGGGCAGCCGGTTGACGATGGCGCGGTGGGTCACCGCGGCGCCCTTCGGCCGCCCCGTCGAGCCGACGTGTAGATGACGTACGCCGTATTCGAAGGGGTTACGCGCGGAAGAGCAGGCCCGCGGTGCCGGATTCCGCCGCGTGTCTGATGTCGTCGACCGTCAGATGCGTTCGCCGGATGGTCCGGGCCGATCGGCAGGTACGCCACGCCGGCCTTGTGCACCGCGTAGAGGGCAGTGAAGAGTTCGGCCGAACGGGGCGCCGACACCGCGACGACCGTCTCCGGTACCGCGCCCCTGGCGACGAGCGCCAGAGCCAGCCGGTGAGCACGGGCATCCAGCTCGGCGTATGCCAGTTCGACCCCGTCGGCGACGAGCGCCATCGCGTCGGGGTTCTGGCCACTTGGGCCGAGAAGAGGTCCGGCAGGGTGGCCCCGGCCGTACTGTCACGCCCGTCTGACGTGTCCCCCATGAATGAGCTCACCGTGATTGTCGGTTCAGACACAGGATTCGGCCGACCTCACCGGCAGGTCGTAATTCCGCCGGATGCTGGAGCCGAGACTGCTCATGTCGGCCCCGTAGACGTGAATGGACACGGTGGTGCAGTCTGCCGGGTTCCGGACCTCGTGGATGTCCCCCGGCGGAACGAGAAAGGTGACCGTTCCAGTGTCGTTCATGGCGGTGTCGACAGGAACGAGAAAGGGCCCTTCCGCGTCGTTGACAAGGCGATAGCGGACCTCTTCCTCGGCGCCCCGATAGGTGCCTATCACGCACCAGCACAGGTGATCGTGGATCGAGGTGCGCTGTCCCGGCAGCCACACGAGCGCGACGACCGAGAACGTTCCGTCCGGTTCCGCGTGGAGGACGTGCTGTCGGTAGGACCACTGGTCCGGCTCCAGCTGGGCCGGGGACAGTAGGCCTTCGTGCCGGAGGTGGGGCGCGACGGCCTGTGCGACCCGCGCCGCGGTCCGCTCAGGTCCGTCGGCGGCCCCGTCGCGCAGCGCCGTACGGATGTCGGCGACGAGCCGGCTCAGCAACGGTGTGGGGGATTCCCCGTGTTCACTCACACCCATGGTCCTCATTCTCGCTTTCTTCCCGCACCGGCAGTCGGCCTTGGCTTCTTGACCGCGCCGGCTATCGGTCTTGGCCGTTCCAGGACCGCCAGAGCGCCGCGTACGGCCCCTGGGCGGCGACCAGTTCGTCGTGGGTGCCGAGCTCGACGATGCGGCCGTCCTCCATGACAGCGACCCGGTCGGCGTCGTGTGCGGTCTGCAACCGGTGCGCGATGGCGATCACCGTGCGATCGGCGCGCACGGCGGCCATCGCCCGTTCGGCGTGCCGTGCCGTCGTGGGGTCGAGGAGCGCGGTCGCCTCGTCGAGGATCAACGTAGAGGGGGTCGGCCAACTCTACTTGGGCTAGGGTAAGTTGCTGGGCCTGGGCGGCGTCGAGCTGAACGCCACCGGCACCGAGGCGGGTGTCGAGCCCGTCCTCAAGCTCCTGGGCCCAGTCGGCCTCCACCATGGCGAGCGCGGCGAGCATGGCGCCGTCGGCGGCGTGCGGTGCCGCCATCGCGAGGTTCTCCCGGAGGGTCCCCAGGAACACGTAGTGCTCCTGGGTGATCAAGATGATGCGGTTGCCCAGCGCACCCGCAGCGGCCAGGACCGCGACCGAAACGCCGCCCACCTTGATCGACGCCGTGCGCGGAGCCCCCCCCACACCGGACATCAGCTTGCCGAGAGTGGACTTGCCCGCACCCGAAGCACCGACCAACGCCAGCCGCTCACCGGGCTGCACCGTCAGATCGACGTCGTCCAGCACGTCGTGCGTGCCGGGGTGCGCGTACCGCACCCCGGAAACCACGATGCGGTCGTCGGCGGGCTGCCGGGTGTCTGGCGCGGTCTTGTCGGTGACCATACCGACGGCCTTGATCCGGGCGAAGGACGCCCCGCTGCACTGGAGTTGCTCCACCCAGGCGAGCGCGCGGTCGAGCGGGTCGACCAGCTGCCACGTGTAGAGGCTGCCCGATACCACGACGCCCAGGCTGACCGCACCGTCGAGGTAGGCGAACCCGCCCACCAGGAGGACCAGCGCCAGGGGCAGCGAGAGCGCGAACCCGGTGACGGGGAACAGCACGGTGCGCAGGAACAGGGTGCGCCGGCCCGCGCGGTACGTCGTGTCGATGGTCTTGTCCGTGTGCAGCGCCCGGCTCCTGCGCAGGCCGAACGCCTCGATGGTGCGGGCACCCTGCGCCGTGGCGTTCAGCCCCTCGGTGACGTCGGACGCGGCCGCGCCCTCGGCGAGATAGGCGTCCCCGGCCCTGGCGAGGTACCAGCGGCTGACCCACCAGACGAACGGTAGGCCCACGAGCGCGCACAGCCCCAGCAGCGGATGCAGCACGCAGACCGCGACGAAGATGAACAGCACCTGCACCATGGCGATGAACACGTCCGCCGCCGCGTTGCGCAGCGTCGAGGCCACGCCGTCCACGGACGAGCGGGTCACCAGATCGCCGGTGCCGACCTGTTCGACCACCCTGGCCGGCAGAGCGAGGGTCCGGTCGACGACCTCCTCGCGCAGCCGGGCGAGCGCGCGCTCGCCGAACCAGTGGGAGTGGGCGCGGGCGCACCGGGACAGCACCAACTGGGCGACAGCGAAGGCGAGTACGCCCATGGCCAGCTGGCCGACCTGGGAGGACGTGATGTCGTCCTGCTCGACCCTGGTGACGATCTTGCCCAGCAGCCACGGGCTCGCGAGGCCCGCCAGCGAGGCCAGACAGGTCAGGGAGATGATCTCGACCATGGCCGGGCCGTCGTCCTTGAGCAGCCCCCAGCTGGCCCGGCGCACGGCCGGGCCGTCGGCGACCGGAAGCCGCGGTACCTCTTCCGAGCCGCTCATCGGCTGATTCCTTCCTGGGTACCGGCCGCCTGGACGGACGGTTCGTTTTCGTCGGCGCCGCGGAACACCAGGGCCCGGTAGTCGCTCCGGTGCGCGAGCAGCTCACCGCGCGTGCCCGTCGCGACGACCGGCTTGTCAAGGCTGGTCAGAGACCCTCCAGAGTGCGGAGGGCATCGAGCAGGCCGGTGCGGTCGTCCTCGCCCCGGCGCATGGTGGTGACGACGGTGGCGCCGGTGTCCGCGTCGTCCACGCTCTGCTGCAGAGCGTGGGCCAGGACGGGGTGGGCGCTGATCTCCACGAGGACGTCGTGGTCGCGGAGAAGGTGGCTGGTGGCGTCGGCGAGGAGGACGGGCCGGCGGAGGTTGTTGGCGAAGTAGGACGCGGTGGCCTGCCGCCAGTCCAGCTCTTCGCCCGTCACCGAGGAGATCATCGGAATCCGGCCGGGGCGAGGGGTGAGGGTGCCGATGGCCCGCTCTAGATCGTCCATGATCGGGTCGATGGCCGGGCTGTGGGCGGGGAGGTCGACCCGGACCATGGCACAGAGCACGTCCCGGGCCTGGAGTTCGGCCACGATCGCCGCCAGTTCGGCGCGGTCGCCGGCGAGGACGGTGGTGCGCGGGCCGTTGCGGCCGGCGATGGAGACGCCGTCGGTCAGGTGCTCGGCGAGCTCCTCCGCGGAGAGACCGAACGCGGCCATGCCGCAGTCGGGACCGGTCACGCGGCGTTGCTGGTCGCTGTAGTGGTGGACGAGCCGGGCGGCGTCCGGGAGGTCGAGGATCCCTGCGACGACACAGGCGGCGACCTCGCCGATGCTGTGGCCCGCGATCGCCATCGGCGGGACGCCCGCCGCCTCCAGCCAGCGGGCGATGCCCACTTGGAGGGCGAAGATGATGGGCTGCATGACGCCGACGTCGTCCGTCCTGGCATCCGGTTCGTCGAGGAAGAGCTCGTGGATGAGCGACCAGCCCGTGTGCCGGGCCAGTTCCCTGTCGCACTCCTCCAGTACGGAGCGGAAGGCGGGCTCGGTACGGAACATCGTGCGTCCCATGCCGACCCATTGCTGGCCGTACGGGGAGCAGACGAACGCGGCCCGCAGCGGCTCCCCGGCGGGGCGCGAAGGCTTGGCGGACGGGCGTTCGGCCAGGTCCTGGACGGGCGCCCGGTCGAGTTCGCTCAGCCGCAGGCCGGGCGAGCCGGCCACGACGTTGAGCAGATCGGTGAAGTCCCGCGCCAGCCGCTCGGCGTCTTCGGGAGCGTACAGGTCGAGCGCGTAGCTGAGGCCGGCGTCGATACCGGCCGGCACCCGGCCGTCGGTGAACCGCTCGAACAGCTCGAAGCGCAGATCGAAGCGGGTGATCCCCTCCTCCACGGGCTCGGCCCGCACGGCGAGCCCCGGCAGCCGGAGCTCGGCGCTCTCGTTGTTCTGGAACGCCAGCATGACCTGGATCAGTGGATGCCAGGCGGGGGACCGGGGCGGGTTGAGCGACTGGACGAGGTGGTCGAACGGCACGTCCTGGTGCGCGAAGGCCGCCAGGTCGGTGGTACGCACCCGGAACAGCAGCTCGCGGAAGGTCGGGTCGCTGTCCGTCCTGGTCCGCAGTACGAGCGTGTTGACGAAGAACCCCACGAGGTCGTCCAGGCCCTGGTCGGTGCGCCCGGCCGTGGGGATGCCGATGGCGATGTCGGTACCGGCCCCGCGCCGGGTGAGCAGGGCCGCGAGGGCCGCCTGCACGACCATGAACACACTTGTGCCGGTGTCCCGCGCCAGCTTCTGCAGCGCCAGGTGGGTCGCCTGTGGGACGTGGGCGGCGACCCGCCCGCCCCGGTGCGAGGGGCTCTCCGGGTGCGGAGCCGCCAAATCGGTCCGCAGCCGGTCCTGCATGCCCGCCAACTCGCCGCGCCAGAACGCCGTCTGGCGGTTCAGCAGTGAATTCGGGTCGCTCTGCTCGCCGAGCAGCTCGTCCTGCCAGAGCGTGTAATCGGTGTACTGGACGGGGAGTTCGGGCCAGTCCGGCTCCGTGCCGAGGCGGCGCGCGGTGTACGCGAGCTCCAGGTCCCGGTTCAGCGGCAGCAGCGACCAGCCGTCGCATGCGATGTGATGGACAGTCAGCAGCAGTACGTGCTCGTCGGGCGCCAGCTTGAACAGACGGGCGCGCAGGGCCGTCTCGGCGGTCAGGTCGAAGAGGTAGCCGGCCTCCTCGCTCAGCGCGCCGACCAGATCCGCCTCGGCGACGGGGTCGACCGGCAGCTTGACGGGGGCCTCGTCCGGGTCCAGCACGATCTGCTGGGCCCGGCCGTCCCAGTCCGGATAGGCGGTGCGCAGGCTCTCGTGCCGGGCGACGAGGTCGCCCAGGGCGAGTTCCAAGGCGGGGATGTCGAGCTCGCCGCGCAGCCGGTGGGCCATGGGCATGTTGTAGTGCCCGGCCGCGCCGTGCAGGCGGTTCAGGAACCACAGCCGCCGCTGGGTCTGCGAGAGCGGGATCTCATCCGGGCGCTCCCGCTCGTGCAGCGCGGGGCGCCGGGCGCCGGTGCCCCGCGCCAAATGCTCGGCGAGCAGGGCGACGGTCGGGGCCTCGAAGACCGTGTGCATCGGTACGTCGGCGCCCAGGGCCGCCCGGATGCGGCCGGTCAGCCGGGTGGCCAGCAGGGAGTGACCGCCCAGTTCGAAGAAGGAGTCGTCGATGCCGACCCGGCCAACTCCGAGGACCTGGGCGAACACCGCGCAGAGGATCTCCTCCTGCGGGGTGCGGGGGGAACGGCCCTCGTGCTCGCTCACCGAAGGCCCCCGGCAACGGCCGAGCGCACCTGGGCGGGCCAGGCCGCGGTGTCCAGGCCGTACTGGCAGAGGAAGGCGTAGACGAGCCGCTCCAGGCCGAAGCCGACGCAACCGCTGCGGGTGGGGCCGTTCGTACCGTGGTCGATGCCGAAGGCCTTGCCGAACAGGTCGTCGTGGAAGTTGAAGGACCCCACGGCGATCGACCGCTCCGGAGCGACGTGCAGCCGCAGCTCGTACTTGAGCTCCATCAGACGCTGCGACCAGATCCGCTCGGAGGTGTCCGTGGCGCAGAAGAACGGGTCGTTGCCCACTTCGCAGAAGCCGCTCATGCCGAGTTCCCCGACGAAGGCGAAGACCTTCCGCATGAAGCGCTCGCGCGAGTTCAGCACGTCTTCCCTGGTGCCCATGAAGACGATCTCCCGGATGGTGAAGTCCCAGAGACGCTCCAGCGTGGTGGAGTACGCGGCCTCGAAGCGGAACGACTTGCCCCGGGCAGTGACCACATGGAGCCGGTCCTCCTCCAGCGTCCGGCCGCTGTGCTGGTGGAAGGTGTGGTAGCACATGGTCGGCGGCAGGCAGTAGTCCACGTTGCCGCACGAGTCGAGCGTGCCGGAGGTGATGCCGTCGGCCGCGTACGACTCCTGGAACGTCTGGTAGACGTCGAGGTCGTTGCGCAGCCGGGTGACGAACATCAGGTGCTGCGGGAAGGACTTGAAGTATCCGGCCGTTTCGAGTGCCTTGGTCTTGACCAGCGTCGGATACCGGTACTCCCGCGCGTCGAAGTCCTGCGCTAGCAGGTCGCAGACGGCCCGGTCGAAGTACGTGAACAGGGAGATCAGCGGCTCGCCGAGAGCCACCTGGCCCTCGCCCGTCTCGCTCACCGCGTCGCTCTTGGCGAGGAGTTCGAAGATTTCGGTGTGCGGGGTGCGCTCATGCGGCGAGGTCCAAATCGCCTTGGCCGGGGTCGACAGCTGCTTGCGGACGTCGTTGTCCACCATGGCGTTGACCTTGGCGGTCAACGCCTCCTGGGCGATCGGCTCGGCCGAGTACAGGGTCACGCCGTGCACTTCGCCGCCCTCCACAATCAGCTCGTAGCCGGTGATCTCGGGCGAGACGAAGAAGAGGCGGCGCTCGATCTCGGGGCCCAGCGCCTCGGGGACGGGGCCGTGCAGGTCGATTCGGGTGAGGGCGTCGTTCGGGTGCGTCATGGTGATTTCTTCCTCGCCGGTGCTGACAACGGATCCGGCGCGCGCGGCACCTGGGTGCCGTGCGCGCCGGGGGTGGGGCCTCGGGCCGCTGCCCGGGGGTCTCAGACCGCTGCCCTGGACGTCACCAGGCGGACGAGGCCGTCCACGGTGCGGAAGTTATCGAAGTCCATGTCTGCCGGCCCGAGAGTCAGCGCGAACTCCTTCTCCACGAACAGCGCGAGCTGCATCGCGAAGAGGGAGTTGACATAGCCGAGGGCGAAGATGTCGTCGCTGTCGGCGACGGTCTGACCGGCCAGGTGCGGGTTGAGGAACTCGCGGATCCGGGAACGGGCGTCGTCGTGCGTCATGGTGGGTCGCTTCCTTCGATGGTGAGGGTGGAGAAGTGAACGGGGAAAGTGAGCGGGGGAGTCTCAGTAGGTGTAGAAACCCTGGCCGGTCTTACGGCCCAGGAGCTTGGCGTCGACCATCTTCTGGAGCAGGGGCGCCGGGCGGTACTTGCTGTCCTTGTAGCTCTCGTACATGACGGTGATGGAGTTCAGGATCGTGTCGAGGCCGATCAGGTCGCCGGTCTCCAGCGGGCCCATTTTGTGGCCGAAGCAGCCGCGGAACATCTTGTCGACGTCGTCGGCCGAGGCGATCTGGTCCTGGACGCAGAAGATCGCCTCGTTGATGGTGACCATGAGGACCCGGTTGGTGATGAAGCCGGGCGCGTCCTGGACGACGATGCCTTCCTTGCCCAGCGTGCCGAGCAGGTCCTGCGTGGTCTTCAGGGTCTCCTCGGACGTGAAGTGCCCGCTGACGACCTCCACCGTGTCCATCATCGGGACGGGGTTCATGAAGTGCAGCCCGAGTATCCCGGCCGGACGCCCGGTGACCGAGCCGACCCGGGTGATCGGCACCGCCGAGGTGTTGACCCCGAAGATCACCCCTGGGCGGCAGATACTGTCGATCTGCTCGTAGACCGCGCGCTTGATGTCCCAGTTCTCGGTGACGTTCTCGACGATGAAGTCGGCGTCGGTCAGCGACGAGAGCTCCGTGCTGGTACGGATCCGGGAGAGCACGGTCTCGGAACTCTCCCTCGGCCGGCGCCCGAGGAGCATGGCGTGCACCAGCACGTCACGCCCGATCTGGGCCACCGCGCTGTCGAGCTGGTCCTGCGAAATGTCCACGAGGACCACGTCGAACTCGGCCTCTGCGAAGGACTGGGCGACGCCTCGGCCGATCGTGCCTGCGCCGATCACGCCTACGGTACGGATAGTCACGCGATACCACCTTTGAGGTTGCGGGAGACTTCGAGGTTGTGGGAAAGCGACAAACGGATCAGGGGGAGTCGCCCCGCGCCGGGAGGCCGGTGGACCCAGTGGTCATTGCCCGTCCCTGGCCGTCCGGCGGCGCTGCTGATGCTGACGCCGCTGCTGCATGTTCACGCGACGCTCCTCAAGGGACTTGGTGCTCTGAGGAGTCGACCGCTGGGGCGGAGCTTCGGTCAGACCGGCCAGGTGCGCGACCGTGAGCCCTTCGTACAGGTCGCCCAGCGTGATCTTCGTGCCCAGCCGTGTGTTTACGGTGTTCACGAGCTGGATGGCGATCAGGGAATTGCCGCCCAGGTCGAAGAAGCTGTCCTGGATGCCGACCTTCTCTATCCCCAGCAGGTCCTGCCACACCGCGCAGACCGTGCGCTCGGCATCACTGCGCGGAGTGACGAACTCGGTGAGTATGTCCGGCCGTTCGTGTGTGTCGGAAGGCGTCTCGGTGGCCGCTTCGTCAGTGAGGGAGGGGGCAGCCGAGAACAGCGCGGAGAGTTCGGAGGGGGAGACGATGAGCTGCGGCTCCGAAGCGCTGAGCAGGATCGTGTCGAGCGCCCGCAGCCCGTCCGCCGTCGACATGCCATGCTGCTGTGCGTGCTCGACGGCGGACGGATGGGCGGTGTCGACCGCCATGCCGGTGTCCTTCCACGGGCCCCAGTCGATGGAGAGCACACGCCGGTGCCGGCCGCGGTCCTGGGCGAAGGCGTCGAGGAAGCAGTTCGCGGCGCAGTAGTCCACCTGGCCGAGGCTGCCGATGTTCGCGCCGTTGGAGCCGAACAGCACCAGGAAGTCCAGGGACTGGCCGGCCAGCACCTCTTCGAGCACCAGAGTGCCCTGCACCTTTGGGAGCAGCACCTCGGCGGCCGCTGCCAGGTCCTTGAGCTGGATCAGACCACCGCCAGGCCACGCCCGCGGCGTGGAACGCACCGTGCAGGGGACCCCAGCGCAGGGTGGTCTGCCGGACCGCCTCGCGCATGGCCTCTCGGTCGCTCGCATCGGCCTGCAGTACGAGCAGTTCCGCGCCGGCGTCCCGCAGGCGCGCCAGCTCGGCGACCACCCGCCTGGTGCGGCTGTCCGCCGGATTCCCGGCGAGCCACGCGTCCCATCCCTCGGCGCCGGGCAGCCGGCTGCGGGATGTGAGCGCGATCCGGGCTCCGGCGGCGGCGAGATGCCCGGCCAGGGCAAGCGCCAGAGCTCCCGTACCTCCGGTCACGAGGTAGGTTCCGCCCTTGCGCACCACGGGTGTCCCCTCGTGCAGGGGGAGCCGCTGGGGGACGAAGTGCTGGGACCAGCGGTGGCCGCCCCGATGGGCCACCGTCTCCGTCCCACTCTCCGGCTCGGCCGCGAACTCCGCCCACAGCCGGTCCAGTTGTGCCGCTGTCGGAGCGATGAAGCAGTCGAGGTCGACGCTGCGGCAGGCGGTGTCCGGCACTTCGCGGGGCAGGACCCGGGCCGGGCCGAGCAGGGTGGCTTTCAGCGGGGTGAGCGGCTCGGCGCCGGTGACGTTGTGCAGACCGTTGCTGAGTACCCAGAGCCGGCGCGGCGCCCGCTCGGCACGGTTGACGAGGGCCTGGACCAGGCGGACCAGGCTCTCGAAGCCGAGCGGCAGACCCGCTTCCGCACCGGCGGAGGTGACGTTCCAGCCGTGGACGATCCGGGTGGGCACGCCGGAGGGGCCGTTGCGCAGAGCGGTGATCAGGCGGTCGTAGTCGGCGCTGTCGGCCGGGTTCACGGCATACCGGCCGCCGGTTCCCTCGGACCAGGCGTCCGCCGCTTCCACCACGGAGACGGCGGCACCCGCCGCGCGCAGCCGCTCGGCCACGGCTTCGCCCACGCCCAGGCCGTCGGTGAACACCAGCCAGTGTGCGTCCGACACCGGCAGCTTCACGGCGGGCAGCGCCGCCCGCTGCCAGGAAGGTGCGTAGAACCAGTCCATGACGTTGTCGCGGCGGGCGGGCGTGCTGCTGACCGCCGTCGGTGTCCGGGGCTCCAGCCAGTAGCGCTTGCGCTGGAAGGGGTAGGTGGGAAGCGGGATCCGGCGGCGCCGCCGGCCGGCGTAGTAGGCGGACCAGTCGGGACCGGCACCGGTGAGCCAGAGGCTGCCGAGGGTGCGCTGGATTGTCTCGGCGCCGGTGCGGCGGTCTCGCTTGTGGGGGAGCGAGGCGAAGATCGCGGCCTTGGTGCCCGCACTGACGAGGGCGCGTCGGGCCAGGCTGGTGAGCGTCTGGCCGGGGCCGACTTCGAGCAGCACACTGCCGGGCTCGCTGGCGGCGGTCTGCACGCTGGTGACGTACTCGACCGTGGAGAGGATGTGGTTGCCCCAGTACTGGGGATCGCGGGCCTGCTCGTCGCTGATCCACCGGCCGGTGACGTTCGATACGAACGGGATGCCCGGAGCCCGGCGGTCGGTGGCCGCGACGGCGGAGGTGAACTCCTCGACCATCGGGCGCATCAGGGCCGAGTGGAAGGCACGGGTGGTGGCGACCCGCTGGGTGGCCCACCCCTTCGTCTTCGCCACCGTCTCGAAGGCCTCGACGCCGGAGTGGGCACCGGAAACCACGCAGTCGCGGGGGCCGTTGTGGGCCGCCAGGGAGAGACCGGACGGAAGAGCCGCTACGACCGCCGCCCGGTCGGCCATGATGTTCAGCATGGCGCCCGGCGCCTGGGCCTGCATGAGGCGGCCGCGGAGGGCGACCAGCCGGAGCGCGTCGGAAAGGGCGTAGACCCCGGCGACACAGGCGGCGACCCACTCGCCGAGGCTGTGCCCGAGCATCGCGGTGGGGACGATGCCCCAGGAACGCCAGAGCTGCGCGAGCGCGTACTCGATCACGAACAGGGCGGGCTGGGCCCACTCGGTCTGGTCGAGACGGGCGTCCTCCGTGAGCATGACGTCGAACATGACATCGCGGAGGTCGGCGCCGAGGACGGGCTCCAGCAGCCCGGCGCACTCGTCGACAGTGGCGCGGAAGCACGGTTCCTGCTCGTAGAGGTCGCGGGCCATCCCCGGGTGCTGGGAGCCCTGGCCGGTGAACAGGAATACCAGGGGCGCGCCCTCGCGCGTGGCATGACTGGTCGTGACGTGGGCGGGGTCGCGCGTTTCCAGGGCCGTCGCCACGGCCGACGCGTCGGCGCCGGTGACCGTACGGCGGTGCGGGAAGGTGCGGCGGCCGGTGGCGAGGGTGTAGGCGGCGTCGGCGAGGTGGGGCCCACCGCGGCGGAGGGACTCGGCGAGCCGGTCCGTGGCCGCTTCGAGCGCCTCGGCGGTACGGGCGGACAGGAGCAGCGTCTCGGTCGGGCGCGGACTCGCCGACGAGGGCTCGGCGACGGGTGCCTCTTCGAGTACGACATGGGCGTTGGAGCCGCCGAAGCCGAAGGCGCTGACACCGGCGCGGCGTACGCGGTCGGTGCGCGGCCAGGAGCTGGCCGCGGACTGGACGTGGAAGGGGCTGTCGGCGAAGTCGATGTCCGGGTTGCCGCGCACGTAGTTGAGCGACGGCGGCAGCGTCTCGTGCTTGAGGGCGAGCGTGGCCTTGAGCAGCCCGGCGATGCCGGAGGCGGCGTCGAGGTGCCCGATGTTGCCCTTGATCGAGCCGAGCGCGCACGACCGCGCACCGGCGAAGGCCCGCGACAGGGCCTGCACCTCGATCGGGTCGCCCAGGGAGGTGCCCGTACCGTGCGCCTCGACGTAGTCGATGTCCGTGGGTGCGAGACCCGCGTCGGCGAGCGCCGCGGTGATGACCGCGGCCTGGCCGCTCACGCTGGGAGCGGTGAAGCCGACCTTGACCGCACCGTCGTTGTTCACGGCGGAGCCCTTGATCACCGCATGGATGGTGTCGCCGTCGGCCAGCGCGTCGGCCAGCCGCTTCAGCACCACCGCGCCGACACCGCTCCCGAAGACCGTGCCCCTGGCGTCCGCGTCGAACGGGCGGACGTGCCCGTCCGGGGAGACGAAGGACCCGTCCTGGTACAGGTAGCCGGCGCCCGGGGTGGGGTCGACATGGACGCCGCCGGACAGCGCCATGTCGCACTCCCGGGCGAGCAGGCTCCGGCAGGCTGTGTGGGCGGCGACCAGCGCGGTCGAGCAGGCGGCGCGCAGGGAGATGGCCGGGCCCTGCAGATCCAGCTTGTACGACACCCTGGAGGACAGGAAGCCGAGTTCGTTCCCCACCAGGACCTGGGTGAGGCCCACCGTCTCCACCAACTGCGAGTGCGAGTAGACGTGCTGGACGTAACGGTTGGTGCCGGCGCCGCCGAAGACGCCGATGCTGCCGGGGTACCGGGCGGCGTCGTAACCGGAATTCTCCAGGGCCTCCCAGGCGGTTTCCAGGAACAGCCGGTGCTGCGGGTCCATCAACTCGGCCTCGCGGGCCGTGTATCCGAAGAACTCCGCGTCGAACAGATCGCTCCCGGCGAACCGGGGAGCGGCCTTCACGTAGTCCGGCTGGCCGAAGAGTTCGGGAGCGACCCCGGCCGCCGTCAGCTCCTCGTCGCTCAGCGGCACGATCGACTCGACGCCGTCGCGCAGGTTCGACCAGAACTCGTCCACGTCCCTGGCGCCGGGGAAGCGTCCGGCCATGCCTACGATTGCGATGCCGTCCTCGGAGGCCTTCACCGCGCGGCTCGGAGGTTGTCGATGAGCCCGCCCAGGGTGTGCACGGTGGGGCCCTCGTAGACGATGGTCAGCGGCACGGACACGGCCAGCTCCTGCCGCAGGCGGTGCACGACCTGGAGGCCGAGCAGTGAACTGCCGCCCAGTTCAAAGAAGTTGTCGTGCACGCCCACGCTCTCCACTCCGAGTAGTTCCTGCCAGATCCCCGCGACCTGGCGTTCCGTCTCCCCGTTCGGGGCGACGAAGGGGTTGCGCAGGTTGGGGCGTTCGTGCAGGCGGGCTGGGGTCGGCGCGTCGGCCACCGTGTCGGCCCAAATTTCCTGACGGAGCGCCAGGTCACCGGTGGAGACGACGACCTGCGGCTGCGGGACGGCGTTGAGCAGCTCGGTGACCACCCGGTGTCCCTCCTCCGGCGTCAGCGCCAATTCCCGTACTGCCGCGCCGAGAGCGGAGTCGCGCTGGTCCTCGGCCGAGAAGAACCAGGCCTCCCAGTTGACGCTGGTCCACGGAATCGCGGCGCAGTGGTGGCGTTGCGCAAAGGCGTCGAGAGCGGCGTTCGCGGCGGCGTACGCACCGAAGCCGAGGCCGCCCAGGAGGGAAGCGATCGAGGAGGCGATGAGGGCGAAGTCCAACTGCTGGTCGGCCAGCACCTCGTGCAGCACCTGGGTGCCGTACAGCTTGGGCACGAAGTGCCAGGAGGCATCCTGCCCGCTCAGCACGGACACCTCCCGGTGAGCGGCGGGTCCGGTGGTGCCGGCGCAGTGCAGCACACCGTTGATCGGGCCGAACTCCCGCAGGACGCGTGCCTTCAGGACGAGCATGTCCGGGAGGTCGGAGAGGTCGGTGGCGGACACGATCACTTGGAAGCCGAGCGCCTCGATCGCGCGAACGGCACGGACCACCGATCGGGTTCCCTCGGCGAGCTCCGCGTCGTCCCAGTTCTCCCGCGGCGGCAGACCCGTCCGTCCGAACAGGACCAGACGCACGCGCTCCTGCTCGGCCAGCGCCCTGGCCATCAGCAGACCGATCTTCCCTAGACCGCCGGTGATCAGGTAGACCCCGTCCGCCTTCAGCGGGGAGCCCGTGCGCGCGGGCAGCGGGGCCTGTACGTACGTGGGCGCCCAGCGGTGCCGTCCGCGCAGCGCGACGGTCCGCTCGCTGGTCGGGGCGGCGAGGTCGGACAGCAACTGCCCGGCCAGTTCGGACACCGGCTGCGTGCCGTCGAGGCGCAGGTCGAGATGTACGCAGTTGAGGGAGGGATACTCCTGCGGCAGCACCTTGCAGAGCCCCTGGACGGTGGCCTTGGGCGGGCAGAGCGGCTCGTCCCCGAGGACGGCACAGACCTCGGTGGACACCACGTCCCAGCGCTGGGGCTGAGTCATCAGCTCGGTCCCGCAGGCCTGGGCCCAGTGGACCAGGCTCTCGAAGGAGCGCCGGACCAGGCCCTGCACCTCCTCGGGGGCGGTGGCGCGGTCGGCGTCGTCCCCCACGCTCCAGCAGTGGACCACCCGCTCGGGCAGCGCCCCCTCGGCACGCAGCGCCTCGGCCAGCTCGGTGAAGTGGGCCCCCCGCGCGGGGTCGAGTACGTACTCGCGTTCGCTCTTGCGGTTCCACTCGGACCCCGGGTGGACCGTACGCACGGTGGCACCGGCCGCTTCGAGGTGGTCGGCGAGATGCCGCCCGACACCGGTCTCGTCCGCGAAGACGAGCCAGCGCCGGTCGGCGAGCTCCGCCGCCCCGGGCCGGGCAGGTGCGGCGAGCCGTCGCCAGGACGGTGAGTGGAACCACTCCGGCAGTGAGCCGCGCCGCTGCTGGACGGAGCCTCCGCCGAGCGGCGCGGCACCGGGCCGAAGCCAGTAGGTGCGCCGCTCGAAGGGATAGGTGGGGAGCGGAACCCGCCTGCCGGAGACCGGGCGGGGAAAGGGGCGTGCGCGCCCGGCGAGCCACAGCCGTCCGGCGGCCCGGAGCAGCGCTCCGCGGTCGCTCTGTCCGTGGAAGGCGCCCGGAAGGGAAGGGACGACGACCCGGTCGGTGCTGGCGGCCGCCGGGTGTTGGAGGGCCCCCGAGGTCAGGGTCGGCGCGGGGCCGATCTCGACTATCGCGATGTCCGGAACCGACCACAGGGTGCTCATGCCGTCCGCGAAACGCACGGTGTGCCGGACGTGCCGGGCCCAGTACTCGGGGCTCGTGGCCTCGCTGTCGGTGATCCAGGTACCGGTCAGGTTGGAGACGAACGGCGTCGAAGGCGCGTTGAGCACCACCGAGCGGACCAGCTCGGCATAGCGCTCGACCACGGGGTCCATCATCGGCGAGTGGAAGGCGAAACGGGTGGTCAGTTGGCGTGAGGCGACATCGTTCGCCAGGAGCTCGGCGGCGACGCGCTCGATGCCGTCGACGGAACCGGAGAGCACGCAGGTCTGTGCGCCGTTGATCGCGGCGAGGCAGACGTCGTCGTCCGTGTACCGGGCGACAGCCTCCTCTGACAGCGGCACCGCGAGCATCGCGCCCTCGCCCTGCTCCTCGATCAGGCGGGCCCGCTCCACCACCAGGCGCAGGGCGTCCGACAGCGAGAAGACCCCCGCGACGCAGGCCGCGACGTACTCACCGAGGCTGTGACCGATCATGACCTCGGGCTCGACCCCCCAGGAGGCCCAGAGGTCGACCAGCGCGTACTCCAGGGCGAACACCGCCGGATACCCGAGCCGAGGCTGGTCCAACGGGTGCTCGCTGCGCTCGGGCTGAAGGAGCAGGCGCTGGAAGTCGTGGGGCTGCGGAGAAGCGGATTCCGCCGACTCGTCGACGGTGAAGACCAGTTTGCGGACGTCCTCGCCGAGCAGCGGCTCCAGCAGACCGGCGCACTTGTCCAGTGCGGCGGCGAACACGGGCTCCTGCGCGTAGAGCTCGCGGGCCATGCCGGGGAACTGGGTACCGAAGCCGGTGAACATGAAGGCCACCGGGCGGTGCGCCGCCTCGGGCGCGCTCGCGGTGTGCAGCCGCCCGTCGTCCCGGGCATCGAGCGCCTGAAGCGCCTCATCGACACTCGCGCAGACCATCGTCCGCCGGTGAGCAAAGGCCCGCCGCCCATGCTGGAGGGTGAACGCGACGTCGGCCAGCGAGAGTTCGGGGTGCGCGCTCAGATGGTCGTGGAGCTGGTCGGTGGCCGACTCCAGCGCCTCGGGGCTCTTGGCGGAGAGCACGAGCAGCTGCTCGGCGCCGTCGGCCGGCTGCGCGGCGCCGTCGCCCGGCTCCTCCTGCCGCGCGGCTCGCGGCGACTGCTCCAGGATCAGGTGGGCGTTGGTGCCGCCGAGCCCGAAGGAGCTGACACCGGCGCGCCGCGGACCGTCCTCCTCGGGCCACGGCTGCAGCTCGGTGTTGACGTAGAACGGGCTGTCTTCCAGCGAGATCCGCGGGTTGGGCCGCTCGAAGTGCAGCGAGGGCGGCAGCAGGCCGTGCTCGACGGCCAGCACCGTCTTGATCAGCCCGGCCACACCTGCGGCGGAGTCGAGGTGCCCGATGTTCGTCTTGACCGAGCCGAGGGCACAACTGCCCGCTTTCACTCCGGAGTAGGCCGACGCGAGCGCCGAGAACTCGATGGGGTCACCGAGAATGGTGGCCGTGCCGTGCAGTTCGACGTAACGGACGTTCTCCGCGGACACGTCCGCGTTGGCCAGCGCGGTGGAGATGACGCTCGCCTGGCTGATGGCACTGGGCGCGCTGAACCCGGCCCGCTGGGAGCCGTCGTTGTTCAGTGCGCTGCCCTTGATCACGGCGTGGATGTGATCGCCGTCGGTGATCGCGTCCTTGAGGCGCTTCAGCACGACCATGCCGACGCCGTCGCCGCCCACCGTCCCCTGCGCGCGGGCGTCGAAAGTGCGGCAGTTGCCGTCCGGCGATAGGATCCCGTCCGGGCGGTAGGTGTAGCCCTTGCTGCGCATCGCGTCGACCGCGACGCCACCGGCCAGCGCCGTGTCGCACTGGTACGCCAGCAGCGCCTGGCACGCCTCGACCACCGCGACCAGCGAAGTGGAGCAAGCGGACTGGATGTTGAGGGCGGGACCCTCCAGGCCGAGCTTGTAGGAGACCCGGCTGCTGAGGAAGTCGGACCGGTTGCCGATCACCGTCTGCTTGTCGCCGAGGATGTCCGCGGCGCCCGGCTGGGAAGCGATGTTGAAGAGGAGGTACGTGTTGTTTCCTGCCCCCGCGTACACGCCGACCAGGCCGTCGTACTCCTCGGCGTCGTGCCCGGAGCTCTCCAAGGCCGACCAGGCGCATTCGAGCAGCACGCGGTGCTGCGGGTCCATGAGTTCGGCCTCGCGCGGGGAGTAGCCGAAGAACGCCGCGTCGAACTTCTCGCTGTCCGCCAGCGGGTAGCCCGCACGGACGAAGTTCGGATCGGCGAGGGTGGCCGCCGCCACGCCGCGGGCGAGGAGTTCCTCGTCCTCGAAGCGGGTGACGGAGCAGACGCCCGCTTTGAGGTTGTCCCAGTACTCGCCGACCGTACGGGCGCCGGGGAAGCGGCCGGCCATGCCTACGACGGCGATGTCCAGGCTGTCCGCGTACTCGGCGGCCTCGTCGGACTCCCCGAATTCGTCCGGCAGTTCCGGGTCCGACTCGTGGGACTGCTCACTCATGATGACCTCGCTTCGCTTGCGGCTGCTGTGGGCGCTTAGGGAGAGAGTTCTGCTGCACCACCCTGTTCCGGCCGGTGGCGGGCGCCGCTCCGTGGTTCCGCCGGGGCAGCTGCCCGGCCTGTTCCCGTACGGGCCCGGTACGGGAACCGGCCGGTCCAGCGGGTGTTCCGGTGAAAGAGGTGAAGGACCGGACGACCGCCAGGCTGCCGACCGACTGGCTGACGGTGGCCTCGGCGAAGGCCGGTCCGGCGCTGACCGTCGTACGGACCCGCTCGCGGCCGGTCAGATTGACCAGGACCACCTCGTGCGGGGCGATCCGCTGGGCTGCCGCCTCGTTGTGCAGCGCGGCGATGGTCGCGGCCGAGGAGTGGCAGACGTCCAGGCCCTCCAGCTCACGGAGCATGCCACGGGCGCTGACCAGCTCCTCCTGGGTCACCGACACGATGCTGCCGCCGCTGTCGGCGGCGATCTCGCGCATGTATGGGTAGGTGGCGCGGCCGTCGCCGAGCAGGATCGCCCGGGCCAGGCCCTGGGGGTGCGCGACGACGTCACTCTCGTCCAGTGCCGCACGCCCCTCGCGCCAGGCTGCGGCCATGGGGGCGCAGGTGTCCTGCTGCACCATCAGGAAGCGAGGCACCTTGTCGAGCCGACCGCAGCTGAGGTATTCCTCGGCCCCCTTGCGTGCGGCCATCATCCCCATGCCGCTGCTGATGGCCTGGACGACGACATCCGGCTTGGTGTCCATCGCGTCGAAGGCTTCGAGGTAGGTGAGCTTCAGGCCCTCACGGCGGGCCCAGTTGAAGAAGCCGCCCTCCCAGGCTAGGCCGTGCTGGGCCGCGAACTCCTGGGCCGCTTTCGTCGCCTCTGCGTAGCTGCCGTCGATGACGGTCAGCGACACCCGGTCGCTGGTTTCGACATCGTGGTCCCCGACGAAGTCCCGGCCACAGAAGAAGTGGGCCCGCATCGAGGGGTCGTGCTGGACGGCGCGGGCGAGGGCCGTCGAGCTGTTTCCGGTGCTGGAAGCCACCCACTCCTTGATGCCGAACTGCCGGAACGCTGCCAGGACCACCGCTGCGAGCCGGTCCTTGGTGGTCCCCGTCGGCTGACGGGACTCGTCCTTCACCCAAAGATTGGGGAGACCGATGGCTGCTCCGAGGCGCGGGGCCGGACGGCAGGGCGTCTGCACGCTGATGTCAGCGTTGACGAAGTGCCGCGACTCGACCGGAAGAAAATCCAGATAGGTCAGTTCCGGCCGGCTGCCGTCTCGTTTGGTAGCCCTTTCCAGGTACAGCCTGGGGTCTAGTGTCTCGTGATCCTGTTC